>JAAZBA010000213.1 GCA_012514045.1 Clostridiales bacterium
ACAACATTATCCGCGCCTGCGACTATTGTATGCGATGGATGGACGAGAGCCGGGATGAATCCCTTCGCAACCGAGGCTATGGTATGCTTCAGGGGAAATGCGCCGACTGTGAAGACAACTATCGTGATTACATGCTCAACGTCATGACCTACGGCGGCATGAGAAGTGTTGCCGAGGCTCTAATGGATATTGATCCTGTTGAGGGCAAGAGAATTGGAGAAGCGGCAGAGGAGTTCGGAAAGAATATTATGGATTCACTGACCGAGAGTTTTGCGGTGGCTCCGGTGATACCACTGTCCGACGGAAGCTGGTGTCCCAGCGTCAGCCAGTGGCCTGATAGAAATATGCTCGGTCTTGAGTCTCTCTTCGCCCTGGGCGGCTACGCCTACACCCACGGCTCTATGGTCATATCGGACAACCGTGTAGGAGGCGGCATTTACAACACAATATACGGGCTTTTCGAGCCTGAGCACCCGTACGCAAGGTTTATTGATAACTGCATAGCGGAGATGCTGTCTATAGACAATGTAGGCTTCTCCCAGCCCTATTATACACCTCATCCCTATAACAATCTGAAGTTGGGTGAAGTGGGAAGCTTCTTAAGAGAATTTTACAACAACATGGCGGCTCTCGCTGATCGTGAAACCTACACTTTCTGGGAGCACTACTTTCAGGTCAGTCCCCATAAAACACATGAGGAAGGCTGGTTTCTGAACAGATGCATCTGGATGCTGTTTTTCGACGACTTTGGAAAGCTTGAGCTCCTCCGTGGTGTACCAAGGGTATGGCTTGAAGACAGCAAGACAATCTACTGCGAAGGAATGGGCACGAGATTTGGAAAGATGTCAATGAAAATTGACTCCTGCCTTGTGGAAAACAAAATCAAAGCCACAATAAGCCTTGAGCGCAACGAATCTCCGGATCCCGAAACAGTGACAATCAGACTTCCCCATCCTTTAGGCTGTAAGGCGTCATCTGTAAAGGGCGGCACATACGACAAGGATACGGAGATTATAACAATCACCGGTTTTACCGGCGGCACCGTATCGGTTGAGCTCAGATTTTAAGGGATATAAGACAAAAAACAACCCCGGGACCATATATTTCATGTCCCGGGGTCAGGTTTTATTCAATCACGCTGTTATCAGCCAATATCTCCGGCTTGTATTTCATACTGTCCTGCTCGGTTATCTCTCTTATGACCTTGCAGGGGTTGCCTGCGGCGAAGGTGCGGGGAGGGATATCCTTAACAACAACACTTCCCGCGCCGATTACACAGTCATCACCGATTGTGACACCTGAGCACACAACAACATTGGCTCCAAGCCAGCAGTTGTTGCCTATTGTGACAGGCTTCGCATAGCAGAAGCGAACCCTGTTGCCGTCTTTGTCGAGCATAAGGTTGCGCTCGTCTGGGAGCATGGGATGGATCGGAGTCACTATAGTAACATTAGGGCCAAAGTTGCAGTTATCGCCGATTATGACGTTTGAGTCATCCTGTATGGTGAGATTAAAGTTAGCGAAGAATTTCTTGCCAATCTTGGTATGTATGCCGTAGTGGAAGTAAATCGGACCCTGCATAAAACCACCCTCGCCGATTTCACCCACAAGCTTTTTGATTATTTCGTTTCTTTTTTCTGTCTCATCTTCATAGGTCTTGTTATAGTCTGAGTTCAGGTTATGAGCCCTGAGCTTAATTTTTCGAAGCTCCTGGTCACCGGGGCAAAATAGAATACCGGATAAAGCTTTCTGTTCCTCATTCATTCAGAGATTCCCTACCTTTCTGTTCGTATTGTGTAATTTTACCATGTCAGAAGGGAAAACGCAACTGTTTTTTATTTTTGAGGATTTGTATCTTAGGTGCTGGGGAGATCTAATCGTTAGAGCCGAACTAGACAGCCCGTATATCAGTTTAGTATCCGAGTACCTTTGACAGAAAAACGGAGAAAATATATAATCAGGAGGAAAATGATGGATTAGGAGAGGTATTGTGCTTAATAAAAATTA
>JAAZBA010000365.1 GCA_012514045.1 Clostridiales bacterium
ATCAGTAAGGTTACTCCCGTCAGCCCTCCCGGAAATAAATTGCCGGCCCGGACAAAGCTTTTAATGTTGATTGCAATTACGAGTGCTCCCAAAAGCACCATGCATAATCTAAGAAAATCGCGTTCAAATATCTTCCTGTTTTTCTTCAATTTCAGCTCCATAATACGGCACCTCCATTTTATCCACTATACCATATGCAAAGCATATGACAACATTTTGTGCAGGATGCGCAATTATACATGCGCCGGTATGTATTTGTCGGTATGCAGCCTCTGCCGATAGATATAGACAGATATGTATCTATTAGCAGAGACTCGGGAATCTAAGATTCCCTCGTTCGCGTTGCTCTTCAAATAGTAAAATGAATGATTATATGTGCAAGCACCTAAATCATCATTTTTACTATTTTCCTCTGCTTATTACGCACATTATACCATACTTATTTTGGAAATATGAAATTTTTCTTAATTCTTACGAAAATGTTACGAAATTATTAATTTTCGTAATGACCAGCTTGATTTTATATGCTATAATGTTGTCAAATATGATAGCAGCGTATGTGCAGATATGCAATTATCTGTTTTCGTTTTTCTATTTGAAATTGATCTGGAATTGGAAAGTGAGGAATTGGTTTTATGAAAAAATATGTACGATTATTTCTTTTTGTTCTCTCTTGTACACTACTGTTGCAGGGCTGCGGGAAAAAGAAGGAGTCCGAGGACCCTTCTGCAGCAGAACCGACAATTGAAGTTATAACACACTCTCCCGATTCAGCAGAAGCACCTGCTGAGGAAGAAAGCCGTGAGGGCATGTATCGAAGTGAGTTGACAAATGAATGGATTGATGAAACTCTTAAGAATCAACGCCCTGTCGCTGTTATGATTGATAACGACAGCCGTGCGCTTGACCATATCGGCATCTCTCATGCCGATGTACTGTATGAATTGACCAACAGCACTAAAAATAACGGTATCACACGTTTAATGGCAGTCATTAAAGACTATGAAGATATCGAATTGATTGGCAGCATGAGAAGTGCGCGCCCCTCTTTTATACAGCTTATGTGTGAATGGAACGCTGTATTTTGTTATTTCGGAGGACCGTTTTATATTGATGACTATATTGCCAAGGATCACGTAAACAGCATCAACGGTAATACTACCGATTCTGCCTTTAAACGTGTAGATAATGGCAAGGCAACTGAATTTACCGCCTATGCCTATGGAGAGGGTCTGGCATCTACCATTGAAAAGAAATGGGGAAAAGACTACAATCAATACTACGAAGGCGCTCATTATCAGTTTACTTCCGAAAGCAACCCTGTATCTTTAGCTTCGGCTTCCGATGCTGTAGACGCAACCCGTGTTGACTTGCCGTTTCCGCTTAATTCACCTTACTTTGAGTACAATGAAAGTGATGGATTATATTATCGTTGGGAATACAATAAGGAGCACAAGGATGGTGAAAATGGTGAGCAGTTAGCATTTAAAAATCTGTTGCTGCAAAACACCCGATATGTTGTATTTGATGATAACGGCTACATGATGTTCCATTCTATTGATTATGACCGCGAGGGCTACTATATCACTAACGGAAAGGCAATTCCAGTCACCTGGTCCAAGGCCGATGAATGCTCGCCGACACAGTACTTTGATGCCGATGGCAACGAAATTCAGCTCAATACCGGTAAAACCTACGTCGCGCTGATACCTGATGATATCTGGAGCGGATTGAAGCTTGACTGATAAGCTGAAACTCGGAAAATAATCCGCTGGATATGTCCGAATAAGCCTCTGAAGATTTAAAATTAAAACGAGAACATTTCATTTTGAATTGTTCTCGTTTTTTTATCATTACATTCATTTTGACGATTTTAATGAAGCACGGGGGATTCGAACCCCCGACAACCTGATTAAAAGTCAGGTGCTCTACCAACTGAGCTAGTGCTCCGTGTTGCCCGTCCATATATAATAGCTGGGCTAGCTGGATTTGAACCAGCGAATGCAGGAGTCAAAGTCCTGTGCCTTACCGCTTGGCGATAGCCCAATACTCGCATTGAGTACGAAGTGGTATTCTTTACTCCTTGCTAAGCGGGTGGATAGAGGGATTCGAACCCTCGGCCTCCAGAGCCACAATCTGGCGCGCTAACCAACTGCGCTATACCCACCAT
>JAAZBA010000330.1 GCA_012514045.1 Clostridiales bacterium
AAGTGGAATTTATGTGTATATCTTGAGCCTGGTGAAGCTGTGGCATTAAATGCAGGATATCTTGCATGCCGAGTGCTTGATATCGTCGAAAACGGAGAGATTAAGATAGCAATTCTTGACACAAGTGCTGCTTGTCATATGCCGGATGTTATTGAAATGCCATATACACCACCACTTTTGAACGCAGTACCAACCGGATGCAAACAATATTGTTATAGGTTGGCTGGTCCTACTTGTCTTTCAGGGGATGTGATTGGCGAATACAGCTTTGATGAAGAATTGCAAACAGGAGACTTGCTTTTTTTCGGAGATATGGCTATATACACGATCTGCAAAAATAATACTTTCAATGGTATGCCGCTGCCCGATATATATAAAATGAAGCCTGACGGAAATATCATTAAACTAACAGATTTCGGATATAAGGACTTCAAAATGAGGCTTGGAAGTTCCTATGGAACCGAACCATCAGTGCTTCAATAAAAGTACAGCAGAATTATAAAATATCAGATTAAAAAGACGAAAAACGGTGAAAACACATAGTTTCACCGTTTTTCATATAATATTAGAACTGGTGGAGATAAGCGGGATCGAACCGCTGGCCTCTTGAATGCCATTCAAGCGCTCTCCCAGCTGAGCTATACCCCCATGTTTATTGCCGAAGCAACGGGTACTATTATAGCACAACATTTTTGCATTGTCAAGGGTTTTTCAAGTTATTTAGAAGAAAATTGCGCTGAAATATGTGACGGTATTCACACCATTATTGTACTTCATTCCAGCTGCCTTCGCGAGGAGAGACACATTGATTCCATATGCTGAAAGAGATGATGAAGCGAGATGAGGATATCTGCAAGGTTCGCTTGTAAGCTTAGCGCAATTCTCACATAGACCACCGCAGCCACCTGAGCTGAGACAAAGTGCATTTTTGATGTGTTCTTTCGCAAACGCAAATACATCTCTTGAAAGCTTATTATGTCTCTGACCGGATTCAAGCATACCTTCAATGTCAAAAGAATCTTCGAGAGGACTTATAGTTTGGAAAACGAACGCCTGTAAATACTCCTTCGCCCTGGAGATAAGATCCTCTATTGCTCCTACATCCGGCGGGCATGTGTAGAATTTTCCGTATTTCCCACAGGCATTGCGTTCACAAGCCTCACGAAATGAGGTATCAAACACAACATCTGATACAGCTACAAAGGAAGCGTTTGATGCGCCTAGAGAAAGAGCGAAATCGAGAAGATCTGTTTTCATAATAGAATAACCTCATATATCAATTGACTTTTATTGTATATCGGTGTAAAATGGTTGAAAATACAAAACTTGAGAGGTAAAAATGGTATTAAAAACTGGAGAGCTTATTCAAAAGCTCATAATCATATGTCCTCTTGTATTCGTAGCAGGAATAATCGACTCAATAGCCGGAGGAGGAGGAATAATCACAATCCCCGCATACCTTGCCGCTGGATTACCGGTACACTATACCTATGGCACAAATAAACTTTCCGCATGCATAGGTACGCTGTCATCGGCGATAAAGTATCTGAAAGCGGGCAGAGTACACATTAAGACAGCCATCATTTCTGCCTTAGGAGCTCTGGTAGGGTCATATATAGGAGCACAACTGGCTCTTATGGTAAGCGAAAAGTATCTTTCTGTGTTACTGATGATATTGCTTCCTATACTTGCCGTGTTTATACTAACGAGGCGAAGCTTCGGAAGCGATACAAAAGACAATCACGACAAACTGTCCACATCTGCTCTTATTAGTATTGCCCTTGCTATCGGCTTCTTTATTGGTCTTTATGATGGGTTCTTCGGGCCGGCTACAGGGACATTCATGGTGTTGTGCTTTACAGTGTTTATGAAGTTCAGCCTTGTCACAGCGTCGGGCAACGCAAAAATCGCAAATCTGGCGTCAAATGTTGCAGCGCTTATTGCTTTTATAATGAACGACAAGGTATTGTTCATCATAGGCTTCCCTGCGGCGGCGTTCAGTATTGCGGGAAACCTGATAGGATCATCACTTGCTATAAAGAAAGGCGCAAAAGTAATAAAACCGGTGTTCATTATTGTATTTGTACTTCTTATGATAAAGCTTGTGTACGACTTTTTCGCTTAGGTTCTATCTGCAGTCTATAACTGCCTTGATAACACCGGATTTATGTTCTATTACCGTCCGGAATGCTTTTTTATAGTCTTCAAGAGGAAACCTGTGTGTTATAAGTCCTGAAAAATCCAGCGTACCTCCGTCATAGAGTCGTTTTGCAAGCTCGAAAGACGATAGCTTTTCTCCGTTATAGAGTTCCATACCGTGACAGCTTACACCTATAATAATAAGCTCTTGGAACCATATGGGCGTGTCATCATACTTTGTTTCATTCATCTGATACCCAATCTTAACATAGCTTCCTCTTGCCCGTACCCATCTGATACAGTCGTGAGTTGCTCGTGCGTTTCCAAGTGTGTCGTATATTATGTCCATCCCGCCCATCAGCATGCGGTTATTTCCCATTCCATAGTAGAGCTTTGCCCCGGTTTCATTTGCAACAGCTTCATACACATCTCCGTATATCGCCACGTCCGCTCCCATACGTGTAACAAGCTCTCCCTTTGATTTGCTTCTTACAGGGACATAAATCTTGCAATCAGGATACATCGCCTTTAGACATTGGATTATGCAAAGTCCTATGACACCTGTGCCATATACTAGAACCTTGTCTTCCGTATTTGGAGGGCATCTTAGCACGCTGTGAACAGCAACCGCAGCAGGTTCAAGAAAGATAGCATCGTCATCAGACATAGAATCGTCAATTTTAAACAGCTGCGCTTTCGGTGCTATGTATTCGTCCCCGAAGCCGGCTCCTGTAAGAGGCAAATCATGAGGACTAAGTTCACCGTAGTTTTCGCACATTGAGTACTCCCCTGCCTCACAGAAGCGGCAGCGCGGCGTTATGTCCTTGTTATCGCAGCTTGAAGTATACTTCATCATAACGACTCTGTCACCGACCTTGAGGTCTTTTACGTCGTCCCCCGCTTCAGTTACCACACCTACAGTTTCATGACCTAGAAAGACCTTGCCTCCGATGGGCATAGGCTCAAAGGCGCTTTTCGGACCGGCAGTACACTTAAATAGCGATACATCCGAGCCACATATTCCACATTGGATATTTCTCACCCTTACCCAGTTGGAAGACGGAAGCGCAGGAGAAGGATAATCTTTTTCGAAAACAACAGGCGATAAACGGCTGTAGTATGCAGCCTTTGATACAAACGCAAGCGCTTTTAAGGCGATAATCCGTGGGAGACTTTGTATAAGATATAGAGTTTTCACAAATCATTCCCCTAATCATTATTGTGGGAGGAGTTACATTTATAATGTGGGAGGATGGCTCCCAAACAGAAAACTGTGTGTAACAAAGGAGCTGCAGCGAAATTTGTGTTTTGCTACAGCTCTTTGCTTTTTGCTATACCTCGGGAATAATAACAGGCACTTCTGTACCGGTGAGATAAGCCTTTTCTATAGCATTAAGAAGAAAAACAGGAGCAATGAGTTCCTCATATGTATGAGCCATCTTGCCGGTGCGAAGCATATCCATGAATATTTCACATTCATGCTGGTAGCAGAGAGAGGTATCTATATCACGCTTTGCTGTACCCTTTTTGCCGTACATACCTGCATAATATGAGTAATTGCCATCATTGAATTGCATTGTAACATCAAACTCACCGTAGCGGGCAATACCAGTAACATTACCGTTTGTCTCAACAGCTACGACAGACTTCGGGTTATAACCGAATATAGTCATCATAATCTCAGCAAGGTGGGATGAGTAGAAATAGAATCCACCGTACTCATTTGTGAAACTTACGGGAGCGGCAACGTTACCACTGAGGATACCACCAAGACCTGTCTTGAATGCATGTCTGAGCATGATAACATCGTATACTAGCTTTGTCGAGGAGCCGCCTACAAGGGGAACGTTCTTTGCCTTGGCAAGCCTTGCCAGGGCAAGAGCTTCCTCTCCGTCGTTTGCAAAAGGCTTGTCTATAAATGCCGGAATACCGGCTTCAATAAAGGGACGTGCAAACTCGGGATGGTACTTACCGTCTCTTGCGGTTACCATTATCGCGTCCACTTTTCCGAGCATATCCTCGGGCTTTTCAGCAATGAATTCCAGACCGCACTGGTCAAAAACTTTCTTGGACTCCTCGGGATAGCTGCCGCCTATCGCAACAACTCTACAGTCGGGATAAGATTGCTCACAGTTGGGATCAAGACCATTGAAGATTTTGGAAAATGCCATGGCGTGGGAGTTTTCTGAACCTAAAATACCGATTCTGAACATGATATCGTCTCCTTTAAATTAATAGTCTAATAAAAATGCTGCAAGAATCTTTGTGAATTCAAGCAGATTGTCGCATTCAATAAACTCATCGGTCTGGTGTGCTCCACCGTACTCGTTGAAATCCCGGCCGATACCAAAGCTGAAAGCTTTGGAAGAACCATATTTGATGAATAACGAGAGATCGCTGAGGCATGCACCGCAAGGGGTGAGCTCTCTTCCTGACACTTCTCTTGCAGACTTTATCAGTGTATCCATTGCATAATTGTCAAGGTCACACTGTGCGAAATGGAAGAAGCGGGTTATCATTTTAATGTTTGATACACGAAAACCTATTGATTTAAGTTCTTCATCAAGCTCTGTTCTCATTGTTTCAAACTCAGCCATGATTTCAGGCTCTGTTTTTGAGGTGTAAAATGTCATTATAATATGTCCGCAGTTGAGGTCGCTTCCGTGGTTGCCGGCACGGGCTTCCATGAATCTTGCTGCTGTTTGAGGAATTTTTGTATCTTTATAATGTTCCTCTTTCATTAACTCTTCTTCACGTTTTTTACCGAACTCAAGAAGCTTGCGTTTTAAAATGACGAGACCATCGATTACATCGGAGCAGGAATCAAGCGGAGTAAGTCCCTTAATTTCAAACATAACTTCCCCACCTCCTACGCCGGAGGACCAGATTTCGAAGTTTTTGCAATCGAGATTAAGATAGTCATCACATTTGTACTTGAGACAAGCCGCAAGAGTGCCATTTCCTCCGCCATATTCTTCATCGGAGTAAGCAGTGAAGAGAAGATCATAGTTGAGCTCTATATTGTACTCCTTAATCAGCTTCATAAGGAACAGTGACGCTGCTATTG
>JAAZBA010000380.1 GCA_012514045.1 Clostridiales bacterium
CCGGCATCACAGGCTTAGTAAACGGTGAGACAGCTACAGTAACAGCAACCGGATCCCAGACCGAAGTAGGAAGCTCAACCAACACCTACAGCATCGACTGGGGAACGACAGACTCCAACAACTACGCAATTACCGAAACCCTCGGTACATTGACAGTAACACCTGCACCGCCTTCACCAGTAGTTTACAGAGACGTAAGCGGAAGTAAGATTTGGGTAGGCGGCCCTGAAGACGACAGACCTGCTATAGAGTTTGAACTTTGGAGAAAGGGCGGCACAGCAGGAGACGGTGAAAAGGTAGTAAATGCAACTCTTCTTATAGATGATGCGGTAGACTTCGGAAAACAAGTGAAGTACGATAAAAAGGGAGTAGAGTATAAATACTATGTAGTTGAACCTGAAGTTCCTGAAGATTATAAAGCTTCCTATGATGGCTTAACTGCTACCAACACCTATATAGGTCCGGAAGTAGAAGGTCCGCTGGACGCTATAAGTGCTCAAAAGATCTGGGTAGACAGCAGAAATATTCATCCGACGATTTGGTTCAAGTTGTATAGGCATATAGAGGGCGGCTCTTTGGAAGAAGTACCTAATGCCGAAATAAAAGAATTGAAGAGCGGAAACACTAAGGTAAGATGGGCAATTACAGACCTGAAAGATGCCAAGGGTAACAAATATATCTTCAGCGTCAAGGAAGTAGATGAATTTGGTAGAGACTTTGTACCGGCCGGATATGAAAAACTTGAAGCGGGCTTGACAGTAACCAATAGAGAAAGACATATGCTTCCTCTTGAACCTGTGACTCCGGCTCCAACCTTTATCTTGTTTACTCCACCTAAACTGAACAAGGAAGATCACATTCCTTATGTAATAGGCTATCCTGACGGAAGTTTCAGACCTGAAGGAAATATTACCAGGGCGGAGATGACAGCCATCTTCTCCAGATTGTTGAAGGAAAAGATATTCTTAAACGAAGATTATCCACTACCATTCAGCGATGTAGAAAGAAGTGCATGGTATGCTGAATATATCGGCCACTTGACCCATGTAGGAGTGATAGAAGGTTATCCTGATGGTACATTTAAACCTGAAAATCAGGTAACCAGGGCGGAATTTGCAACAGTAGCATCCAGATTTATTAAGAACAAGAAATCCATAGGCGGCTTCAGAGATGTCAGCAATGAATACTGGGCCAAAGAAAGTATCGAAAATGTCAAGGCGGAAGGCTGGATTCAAGGATATCCTGACGGAAGCTTCAGACCGGAAAGATATATTACCAGAGCCGAAGTGGTTTCTATAGTAAACAAGATGTTGGATAGAAATGCAGACAAAGCCTTTGTGGACAATCATGTAAGAGAATTGGCAAACTATACAGACTTGAGCAGAGAACATTGGGCATATTACCCGATAATGGAAGCAAGTCACGGTCATGACTATGCGAGATTGCCTGACAAGGCTGAAAGATGGAAGAACTACTGGATTCCTTCAAGAAAGGATAGAAGCAAATAAAGTATTGAAATGTAAAAGAGGTGTCGGAGTTTCCGGCACCTCTTTTATTTTACATGGAAATCCGAATCCCGACACGGGCCGTATGGGAACCCTGGCTCCTACCAGGCCGTATAAGGAATCCGGGTCTCTACATATAAGAAAATGTGAAATTGATAAAATAGGGTATAGTCTATGTAAGGTAGTAATTTTCGGCTCTATGAGACCGTGTAAAAGACCTTTGACAGATAAAGATCCATGAAAAAGCACCCTTGCAAAAGCTTTTTGATAGATAAAAGCAGAAATTGAAGAATCAAAATCTCAAATCCCCCAAATACAAGAAAAAATGGAGAACATTAACACTGAGAAATTAACTAGAGAATTGGTAAAACAATTCATAGAGAGACTATAAATAATTAGGTGTATGAAATCCCTTTGTCCTGCCCCCATTAATTGTACCAGGGGCAATGTTAGGAAATGAGTCTTGACGGTATAGGTCGGTGATGGAGAAACTGACGCAGTACACTCATATGATTTCCGTCTATTTTTATCACATCATTTCCCGCTCAGGCAGGAATGATTGTCTGAGGAGCTCTTCCTCTAAGACTGGAATGCGAGCGTATAGTATTATAATGCTCTACCCAATGTTTTGTCAATACTTCAGCTTCTCTAAGATTTCCGAATATCTCTCTGTTCAAAAATTCGTCCCTTATCCGACTATTACGACATCAACACGGTAAGCATCTACACAGAGACAAGCAGATTACCGCCATCGATACCGAGGAAGCATTGGCATCAAATCCAAAACCTGTATTTACAACGCAAATAGCCAAAGGCGGACAACTTTTTACGATTGACCGCCTTTTTGTGTGTCTGCATTCCCCGCCCAATCATTTTCTGCGGGAATTTTTGATGCCTTTCAGCCATAATACGGTGTCCTTTATGGTGCTTTGAAGCGATCTTGGGGAATAGCCGAAAGTTTCGGCGGCGGCTTTACGGC
>JAAZBA010000358.1 GCA_012514045.1 Clostridiales bacterium
CGACGACTTGTTCATCAAGAGACGTTTTTCAAGCTACATCTATAAGGAGTCTAATATCCAAAACAGAAACTTGCTTGAGTACTATTCTGATGAAAATGACATCAAGAAAGAGCAAGAGAAGGTTAAAACGTTGTTGATTAACTACGAGAACGACCTTTGGGAATATTAATTCTTATATAAGTTAATTGTTAAGAGGGTGTATCAAAATAAACGTTTGATGCACCCTCTCTTTTTTTTGATGTCTGAGGTTTCGATATATTTCAGACAACTTTTTTTGCGGATTTCCCCAAAATATTTCGCTCTCACAGTTCGTAATCTGACTTGAAACGAAAAAACGGCAATTTTTGACCTGTTTTCTTTGTTTTTTGCCGATTTTGCCATCTTTGAACACATTTTCTTCAGGTTGAAGGCTATGCCGAAGAAGGCAAAGTCCATTTTGACTTTGTCCATCCCGAAGTGGCGGAAGCGTTTGTATGCCATGTCATATTTCATCTGTCCGAAAACCGCCTCCGGCTCTATGCATCTTCGTCCCCGGTGCCTGATCCCTTCTTCGGAAGTGAGTCTCTCACGGGCCTTGCGGCGATATTCGTTAAGCGTGTGGTTGACTTCGATTGTCCGTTCGCCCTTTGCTTTGAAGCAGCTTCCTCTCAACGGGCATCCTTCGCACCGGGCGGCCTTGTATCTTGCACTTTCTGTGACATAGCCGCTCTCTGTTTTTCCTTTCACCGTGCCGGTTCTTGTCAGGTGCTGTCCCATCGGGCACACATAGTAGTCTTCTGCGGCGTTGTAGAACATCGCCTGCGGACTGAACGGGCTGGGCTCGTAATGCATCCGCTGCTCTTTGTGGAACATGTTGTATTTCACATAAGCTTCGATGCCGGCCTCCTCCATGAAATGGTAGTTCTCTTCCGACCCGTAGCCCGAATCGGCCACTCCTGTCAAGGGGTATTTGCCATACCTGTCATGAAATGATCTGTAGAATGGTATCATCGTGAACGGGTCTCCCGGCGTCTGAAACAAACCGAAGTCTGTGATGAATTGGTTTTCCGTGCCTATCTGCAGGTTATAGCCGGGTTTTGTCTGCCCGTTGTTCATGGCATCCTCCTTCATTCGCATGAACGTGGCGTCCTTGTCGGTCTTGGAGTAGGAGTTGCGGTCTCCCATTATCTCCAGCTTCTCGTCATATTCACTGAGCTTAGCCGCATGCTCTTCGATCTGCTTTATCTGTTTCTGTCGTTGCTTGCGTTCCTGTTTTTCCTCATTTGTTGAGGGGGCTTGCTCTTTTGAAAGTGTTTCGTTCAGCTCGTTGGCGATATTCATAAGCTCCGCAGGAGTAAAGGACTGCACGGTTTCCGTTTCGCTGTTTTCCTGTGCGATCGCATCGTCTATCTGGCTGAGCAGCACTTTGATTTTCTCCAGAAGTTTGGCTCTGTTTTTCTCGGTGCTTTTGCGCCATACGAACGTGTATTTGTTGGCTTTGGACTCTATCTTGGTACCGTCTATATACTCGACATCAAGGGTGATGAAGCCTTTTTCTGCCAGTATCAGAACCATTTGGGTGAAGACCTGGTTTATCTCATCCTTCACGCGGTTACGGAAGCGGTTTATGGTGTTGAAATCAGGCTGCTCATATCCGGCAAGCCAGATGAAATGGATGTCGCGCTTCAACGCGGACTCTATCTTGCGGCAGGAATACAGGTTGTTCATATAGCCGTATATCAGGGCTTTCAGCATCATCTTGGGATGGTATGGACTGCGACCTCGTTCCTTGTACAGTTTCTTGAAATTTTCAAGCTTTAGGCCGTCTATTACCGTGTCAACCACTCGCACGGAATCGTTTTCCGCGATGTCCTTGTCAAGACGCTGCGGAAAAAGAACAATTTGTTTGGGATTGTAATCCCTAAAGTGTAATTTTGTATACATTTATTTATTTGAATGTCATTAAGTTACAAAAACTTTATGACATGACAAAGCCTCGGCTTGTGAAAGTCGAGGCTTTGCTTTATTTTTTTACATACAAAAAAGAGGGTGCATTTTTATACACCCTCCATATATTCGCTTATTTTTCCGCTTACCTGTTTGAGTGATATTTCACAAAGTTTTATGTTGTATATTGCTAATAGAAGACGCTCTTCGGCATCTTGCAAACTTA
>JAAZBA010000383.1 GCA_012514045.1 Clostridiales bacterium
AAAGACCGGTGGAAAGAAAATGCATAACAAATCCTATTATTCCCGACTGAGCCGACACGGTCATGGCTTGAAGAGCTGCCACTATAAAGGTTATAAGCAGTCCCCAGAAAGGTCCAAAGGCAAAGCCAACAATAAGAATCGGTATGTCCGCCGCGTCGTATTCCAAATAGGGTGCCTGGGGGAATATTGGAAATCTTACTAAATAAGCCAGCACCACTCCCAGCGCTGCCATTACTCCCACCGTGGCTATTACACGTGTTCTTTTATCCTGTTTATTTTCCATTTTTACACTCTCCCTGTACTTTTTGTCAATTCTGAATATGCCCTGAAGATGTTTTTACTTCAGGGCATACAGACACACAGAAAGAGCTGTATTTTTAGCTTCTTCCATCCGGACTGTAACCGTCGGTGACGGGATTTAACCGTACTCAAAGCCCTGATTTCTCATGGCTCTCGCGGACTCGCAACGCTGTCGCTTTACCGCCGGTGGAGAATTTCACTCTGCCCCGAAGCTTTATTCATCTTCTTCTTATTTTATCACAAAAAAGTCTTGTCTACAAGTAGCAATAAGTTCAAATATAGCCTACTCGAAGTCCCCTGTTCTGTCAAGCTCGTCTTTCAAAAGAGCTACCGCGTTTTCGAGTACTCCGCTTTCAAAGGGGGAACGAAGTCCAGCTATCTTTACAAGATTGAGGAACGTATCTTTTCCCCCCGCCTTGCAAAGCTCAATATAGTCGCTCCAGGCTTTCTCATCGCCGGCTTTGAAACGACCGAAGAACTGGATGGTGCATATCTGCGCCAGGGTGTAATCGATATAGTAGAAAGGTCTGCCGTATATGTGGGACTGACGCTGCCATCTGCCTCCCTCTGCCAGGTAATCCATGCCTTCATATTTGACATGGGGCTGATACTCTCTTTCAAGCTTAAGCCACAGCTCGTTGCGCTGGGTAGGCGTAAGGGAGGGGTTCTCATATATTCTCTGCTGAAACTCATCGACGAGACAGCCATAAGGTACAAAGTAGATTATATCCTCAAGCTGCATAAATTTGAACTTGTCGGTATCCTCTTTAAAGAAATCCTCCATCCATGGACGTGTTATGAGCTCCATAGACATGGAGTGGATCTCGCAGGCGTCATAGGTGGGATTATGATAGGCGGGAATGTCTATATTTCGCATAGAAAGATAACTTTGGAGGGCATGACCTGCCTCATGGGTAAGAACGTCTACATCGTCTTTTGTGCCGTTGAAGTTGGCGAAGATAAAAGGCGCTTTGTAGCTGTCGAAAGTAATGCAGTAGCCTCCGTTTGTCTTGCCCTGCTTTGCCAGAAGATCCATAAGCTCATTGTCTACCATGTAGTCGAAAAACTCTCCCGCCTCTTCCGAAAGCTCGTAGTACATTTTCCTTGCCTTTGCCACAAGCTCATCAGGGGTTCCCTTAGGAAGAGGATTGCCGGAGGCGCACATGAAGTCGAGATCGTAGTAGTAGAGCTCCTCCACGCCGATTCTCTTCCTCTGCTTCTCCCTAAGCTCTGTCACCAGCGGCGTCATACATTTCTTGACACTGTCTCGGTAGCGTTCCACCATCTCTGCATTGTAATCGAAGCGTTCCATACGGCAGTAGCCCATCTCTACGTAGTTCCTGAAGCCCAGTTTCTTTGCCATGCTGTCGCGAACTTTTACCAGTTCATCGTAAATTCTGTCGAATTCTGCCTGATTATCTCTGAAGTAGCCAAAATATGTCTCGTTGGCAGCCTTTCTCACCGCTCTGTCCTTCGACATGCGATAGGGCTGCAGTTGGGCGAAATTCAGCTCCTTTCCATCGAAAACCAGTTTTGCTGTGCCGATGAGTTTTGTATATTCGCTGTCAAGCTTGTTCTCCTCCTGCATATCCGGGATTATTGAGTTGTCAAACAGTCTCTTTTCGTTCTCAAGCTTTTTAAAATAGAGTTTTCCTATGCTTTTCTCAAGCTCGGAACGGTGTTTTGTGGTAAGCAGAGCATCGTTTACCTTGTCAAACAGCTCCTGCATAAGGGGGATGCTTTCGTCATAGTAGTTCTGCTCAGCGTTGTAGAACTCGTCTCTTGTATCTATAGTATGTCTTGTATAGCAAAGCGCCGTGGAGGTACTGAGAATTTTGGAAAACTCGAACATATCAAATACGGCTTTTTCTGCTTCCTTTGCGTTTTCTGCGATATCAAGCGCTTTTATTGTCTTCTCACATTCCGCGCGTACCTCATCAATCGATACGCGTCTGTATTCCATTTCCGAAAACTTCATCCTTTGCCTGTCCTTTCGTTTACAGTGCTGAGTGCATAAGGTTCTTTGTTGCTTTGTAAAGCTCGGCATATGCCTTTCGATAAGGCTCATATACTACGGTATTGCCGGGTTTCACAATTTTTCTGATTTTCGTCACTGAAGTCATCTCCTCTGGGGTCGCGAATCTCCCCACTCCCAGCGCCGCCAGCATGGCGTCACCGTAGGCTGCTCCCACGGAAACCTCCGGCAACAACTGAGGCATATTCGATATGTCGGACACTATCTGCAGCCACTTTTCGTTTTTCGTTCCACCGCCTACGGCGAACACTCTCTTTGTCTCTATTCCATTTTCGGCAAACACCTCAAAATGCTGTCCTATCCCGTACCCGACACCTTCCATGCAAGCGTTAAACACATGTCCTCTTGTGTGGGTAAGATTGAGTCCGAAGATCACGCCTTTGGCGAGGGGATCATTTATTGGTGTACGCTCACCGGAGAAATACGGCAGCACAATAAGACCTCCGGAGCCTGCCTTTACGTCCTTTGCTTCCAGAGCCAGGGCATCGTAGGCATTCATACCTCCGTTTTTCTCCTCTGAAAGCAGATCTATTGAAAAATTATCCCGGAACCATCTTGTCAGGGTTCCTGTTGTAGACATGCCGGCAGAGACATCGTAGGTGCCTTCGAACAGGTAGGGACCTGTCCAGATACGCTTATCGGGATATGGCTTGTCGGTCACATGGATGATGAATATAGATGAACCATACATCAAAAGCATGTCTCCCACGCTGATAACTCCGGCGCTAGTAGCCTCAGCGGAGGCATCAGCGGTGCCTACTATCACCGGGGTACCCTCTGCAAGCCCTGTGTCAAGGGCGGCATCGGAAGTTATATGTCCCGCTATCTCGTTCGTCCACATGCAGCGGGCAAGCTTATCCTCGGAGCATATAGGCCTAAGGAAATTCAAATCATAGGAATTCTTTGTAATATCGTAGGCAGGCACAAATGCTGCGGCAGTGTAATTGTCAATTACCACATTTCCCGTCAGCTTCGCCGTTAGGAATGAAGTGCCCGTGAGGAAATAAGCTGCCTTGTCATAGACCTCAGGCAGGTTATTCTTAAGCCATAAGATTTTTGCCGCTGCCGACTGACTAGTTACCGGCGAGCCACAACGGGACAATATTTTTTCTTCTCCAAACAGTTCTATAAGATACTCTATTTCCTTCGCGGCTCGAACATCAACTCCATAAAGCATCGCCTGAGTCAATGGGTTCATTTCTTTATCCACAGGCAGACAGCAAGGGGCAATTGTGCTGCAACCAAATGAGGCAACATCTTTAGGATCAATGCCTGATTTTTCTATAAGCGCGTTTGTAATCTCACAAAGGTCTTTATACCATACGCCTAGAGCATCGTGCTCCGCGTAACCGGGTTTCGGAGAAGACATCACATGAGGGCAAGAGTGATAGGCAACAATATTCATGCTTTCATCTGTGATGACGCCCTTGCTTTCATAGGTACCTATATCAACTCCGCAGAAAAATGATTTTCTCATAATTTTCTCCCTTCGGATCAATATCTGTCAAGCTCGAAATCTATATCCACTAGTCTTGCCATCTCGGAGGCAAGAATTGCCAGCTTATCTATGTCGGAAGGGTCGCAAACTTCAACAGGTGAGTGGGTGTATCTGGCAGGGAAGCCCAGCTCCAGGCAGGCAGCTCCCTCGCCTTCAAGCTGCAGGTATGCCATATCGGTAAGAATCCCCAGTCCAGCGAAGCGTTGAAGGGGAACTCCCGCGTTGGCTGCGGCTGTTTTTGCCAGCTTAAAAAGTCCCTCATGGGGGAGGGTGCCGTTAAGCGTTCCTCTGCCGTGGAAGGAATAAAGTCCCACAGCCGGTCCGTCGCCTATGTTAATCTGAAATTTGTTTCTTAAGTCTGGTGTATCGCCTGTGAGCATAACATCTATGCTGAGAGCTATGTCTGGTTTTACAGTACGGGCAGCCATCATAGCGCCTCTCAGGTTAAACTCCTCCCATACTGTACCCACAACATATACCGTAGCCTCTGGTCTCGATTTTGAAAGATTCTCGGCTATAAGAACCAACGCCGCAACTCCGCCTCTGTCATCTACGAAGGTCGCGCTCACCTTTCCTCCTGTTAACTCGGTGTACATTGGCTCGTATACCGCCGGACAGCCTACCTCAATGCCCAGCGTTCTCACCTCTTCATCGGAGGAGGCACCAATATCAACATAAAGAGATGTGACAAGGTCGACCTTGTATTTCTCTTCCGCCGGAGTAGCATGGTGAGCCTTTGGTCCTATTACTCCGGAGTGCCAGGAGCCGTATTCGCTTCTTATCTTCAGCCTGCAGCCAGGAAGCACCTTTTCAGGTATGCCTCCAAGCCTGTCTATCTGAAGAAAACCGTCCTTTTCCACTCTGCGAACAATGAATCCAAGGCTGTCCAAATGGGCAAATATCATAATTGTAGGGGCGCTTAAATCGTTTCCCTCGATTTTCCCTATAACGTTGCCTGCCCTGTCTATTGTAGTCTCGTCACAAAAGGGTTTTATGTCTTCGAGGAAGCTGTAGGCAAGCTCGCCCTCGTAGCCTGATATGGCAGGTATCATGCAGTATGCTTTCAGAAGGTTTCTCGCTTCCATTTTTTCACGCTCCATATTCATTCATTTCTTATTATTATACACCGTTTTATTGAGCTTTTCAAATATTTATGGGCAGTTTTTACAATAATTTTTTTCAATACATAAAAACATTGAAAAACACAGTCTTTCGTGCTATAATAAATAAGAATAATTGTATTAGGAGGGTTTATATATGGATTGGATCAAAGAAACTTTCGGTACGGTAAAGCCCATTATAGCTATGTGTCATCTTCAGCCCATGCCCGGCGATCCCTACTATGACGAAGATGCGGGAATGGACAGAGTTATAGACTGCGCAAGACGTGAATTTCTCGCGCTTCAGGAGAACGGCGTTGACGCTGTAATGTTCTCCAACGAGTTCAGTCTCCCCTATCTCACAAAGGTGAAGCCCGCGACAACAGCCGCTATGGCTAGAGTTATCGGCGAGCTCAAGAGAGACATCAAGATTCCTTTCGGTGTCAACGTTCTCTGGGATCCTATAGCTTCCCTGGACCTGGCTGCTGCCACAGACGCGCTTTTCATCCGTGAAATCATAAGCGGAGTTTACGCCAGTGACTTCGGTCTTTGGAACACAAACGTAGGCGAAACAATCCGACACAAAAAATCACTTGGTCTCAAGAACTGCAAGATGCTCTTCAACATTCTTCCCGAGGCTGCTAAATATCTTGCAGACCGTGAAATCACCGAGATTGCCAGAACAACTGTTTTCAATAACAGACCAGACGTCATCTGTGTTTCCGGTATCACCGCCGGCAGTCCAACAGATGTAAGCATCCTCAAAGCTGTCAAAGAGACAATCCCCACAACTGCTGTATTCGCCAACACAGGCTGCAAGATAAATACAATCGAGAACATTCTTTCCGTCGCCGACGGCGCTGTTGTAGGCACAACTTTTAAGCGTGACGGCAAGTTTGAGAACGAGGCTGATCCCACAAGAATCAGGGCGTTTATGGACAAGGTCAGATCATTCAGATAATTTCGGGAGGAACAATAGAATGCCTAAGATGATAGTTGATTGGGATACCATTACATCCTTTGTAACTGATGCCTTTGTAGGCGCAGGTATTCCTCGCGAGGATGCCGAAATCTGCACAGATGTTCTTCTTGAAAGCGACAGACGTGGTATAGAGTCTCACGGCTGCAACCGCTTCAAGCCCGTTTATCTGGACCGCATAAAAGCCGGTATCCAAAATCCTGTAACAAACTTCGAAATCATCAAGGAAACACCCACAACCGCAGTTGTCGACGGCCATGACGGTATGGGTCAGGTTATCGGCTACAAGTCTATGGAACTTGCCATAAAGAAAGCCAAGGAATACGGCATGGGTATGGTCGTTGTTCGCAACTCTTGCCACTACGGTATCGCAGGCTACTACACATCTATGGCCGCAGAGCAAGGCTGCATAGGCATGACAGGCACAAATGCCCGTCCTACCGTTGCTCCCACCCACGGCGTTGAGGGTATGTTCGGTACCAATCCCTTCACTTTGAGCGTTCCCACAGACGAGGACTTCGATTTCAACTTCGACTGCGCAACCTCCATCACTCAGAACGGTAAGCTGGAGTATTATGAGCGCATCGGTCACGATGTCCCCTCCGGCACGATTATCGGTTCTGACGGCAAGCCTGTTGAAGGCGACGCCGGCGAAGCTCTTAAGGCAATGGCACGTAGAGAAGCTGCTCTCACTACCCTCGGCGGTATCGGTGAGGAGCTAGGCGGTTACAAAGGTTACGGCTTTGCGATGTTCGTGGAGTTTCTGTCCGCTGTGCTACAGGACGGCGCATACGGCAAAGCGCTCTCCGGCAAGGGTAAGAATGGTGAGAATGTTCCATTCCATCTCGGACACTTCTTCATCGCAATCGACACCGATCACTTCTCAGGCGAGGATCTTTGTCGCAAGAAAGCCGGTGACATCATCCGCGACGTACGTGCCTCCAGGAAAGCACCCAATGCTAAGCGCATCTATACAGCCGGAGAAAAGGAACATGAAATCCGTCTTTCCCGTAAATCCGGCGTACCGATTAACGAATCCGTACAAAATGAGCTTTCCCAGGTTCGCGATGAGTTTGGTCTTACACAGTATGTGTTCCCCTGGGAAAAATAAATCAAAGATTTTTGAAGCCGCGGCGATTTTTGCCGCGGCTTTATTTTATTCGCTTTTTAAAGCAGTCAATGTTGAAAAACAGCTTTCCATATGATATAATTAAACCTATTCGAAAATTACTAAGGAGCGGTTTGATGAATAGTGTAAATGATATTATGAACATTATAGCCAAGAAAAGCATTAAAATGGTAGATTTCAAAATGGTTGACATTGATGGACAGTTCCGCCATGTTACCATACCAGCACAGGATTTCACCCCCGAGCTTATGACTGAGGGCATCGGCTTTGACGCTTCAAACTACGGCTATGCCGTTGTGGAGAAAAGCGATATGATTTTTATTCCCGATCCCGAGACAGCTATAGTGGATCCTTTCTGTGAAATCCCCACCTTGTCCATGACAGGCAATGC
Source organism: Clostridiales bacterium (assembly GCA_012514045.1). GTDB lineage: Bacteria > Bacillota > Clostridia > Oscillospirales > QAMX01 > JAAZBA01. Next base: position 7,433 of record JAAZBA010000383.1, read on the forward strand.
CATGATAATTGACTATCCCGAAAACAGACCGCTTTCACAATACCCTAGAAATATTGTTCTTGCTGCGGAAAAGTATATGCGTGACACCGGCATCGCCGATACTATACTTATTCTTCCAGAATTTGAGTTTTATCTTTTTGATTCCGCTAGATGGAACATTCGTTCCGAACATATCAGCATGTCTATTGATGCTATTCAGGCTCACTGGAACAGCGATATGAACGGTTTCGGTACCGTTATTCAGAAGCAGAAAGGTTACCATATCGCAAAACCTTACGATCCCACCTATGATTGCCGCAGCGAAATGTGCATACTCATGGAAGAGGCAGGTATACCAATAAAGTACCATCATCCTGAGGTTGGCGCCTCCGGTCAATTTGAGATTGAGCCGAAGCTGGGCGTCATGTCAAAGATGGCGGATGCCACCATGATGATCAAGTATATCATCCATAACACAGCTCTCAAGTATGGTAAGACCGCAACATTTATGCCAAAACCAGTATTAGGTGAAGCGGGAAGCGGCATGCATGTACATATGCTTCTTATGAAGGACAACGAGCCTGTTTTTTTCGATGCCAACGGCTACTCATGCCTCAGTGAGACGGCTCACTACTTTATCGGCGGACTCCTGAAGCACATCGCCTCCATCTGTGCTATCGCAAACCCCTCCACTAACTCCTTTAAGCGCCTTATCCCCGGATTTGAGGCTCCCGTAACCGTAGGCTATGCTACCTCCAACCGCAGTGCCGTTATCCGTATCCCCGCTTACGCAAAAGCTCCCAACACGCGCCGTTTTGAACTTCGTAACCCCGATGCCACATGCAATCCCTACTTCTGCTATGCCGCTATTCTCATGGCAGGACTTGACGGCGTAATAAAAAAGATCGATCCCCGCACCAACGGCTGGGGACCATTTGACTTCAACCTTTATGACCTTCCCGAGGAAGAAAAAAAGAAGCTCGAAGTGCTTCCCTCCTCTCTTGATGCGGCTCTCGATGCCCTTGAAGCGGACCATAATTATCTTACCGCAGGCGGAGTGTTCCCTAAAGCTCTGCTTGACAAGTTTGTCGCCTCTAAACGCAAGGACTGCCGGGATATAGCCGCCACACCTCACCCTCTGGAATTTGAAAAGTATTACAATCTGTAATACTTTATATGGATATACAAAATAACCGCCCTCTTAGGGCGGTTATTTTAGCTTTAAAAACTTCTTGAAGAGCCGCCATGGGAGCGGCCGGAGGAGGATCGATGAGTTGAGCTTCCTCCGGATGAAGAGGAGGAACTTTTCTGTTTTGCAACCTTTGTAACTTTGCTATAAAGAAAGGTCTCGTGAGCGTCGGTAACCTTGAAGCTTCCCTGGCGCACATAGTCGGAGGCTTCTGTTTTGAATCTTACGCTCTTGAGCTTTGACTTCATAACGGCTGTGGATATAAAGGCAATGATTATGCCTACGATAATCGAACCGGGAATCCAGCTCGGAGACAACATTCTTGTTCTCGCCATGCCGGCGCCGCCTTGCGTGCCTAAATCCTCCCTAATATAATCATCGCACAGGTAGGCAAAGGTTTCAAAGGCTTTCATGTAATCGCCGTCGGATAGATGGGGTATGTATTCGTCTTCAATTTTATCCAGATCATAGTCGGAGAACACATCTATCGCCATTCCGCAGGTGGATATGGTCGCCATCCGGCTGCCCATGTCCACAAGAAGAAGTAATCCGTCGTAGCTTTCTCCGTAGCCGTAGCCGTTGTAGTCAAAGTAATCATCTGCATATTCCGTAGTTGTCTTCCCTCCGGTGTCGCTGACCGTGACAATTACCACATCACACTGCCAGGTTTTACTGATACCTTCAAGAATCCCAGCAAGCTCCTCTTCCTGGGAATCTGTCAGTAAATCGGCGTCATCAACAACTCTCGGAGGATGGGCGGAAAATACGAAGGAGGTACAGATAAACAGCGCTGTCAGAAGAGAAATCAGTCTTTTCATCGGCTTTTCCTCCTATCTACATCAAGAGGGACAGCCACGCTATTCCGTAGGTGGCTAAGGCGCATACAGCGGCTATTATTGAAAAGTACTTCCAGTAGGCAACCCTGTCCATGGGAAGGTCGCCTACAAACTTGCCTGTCTGTCCGTTCATAGCAAAGGTATATTGCTTGCCTTGCCATGTAGTGTTCAGAAGCCAAACAGGATAAAGAGCGTATTTTGCCTTGCCGTTTGACAGCTGAATGCTGGTGCTTTCGGGAGTTACCGTTTGGTAACCTTCCACAGTGCCAGCAAAAATCTGCTCTGTGGATTTTGTTACTCTCTGATTCGCCCGCTCCACGGAATTTTCGGCCGTCACATCGTATCGGTCGGCAAGAAATCCTGCAAGATAGCCAGTGCTGAATTCTACGGCATCGGAAAAGGTATAAGGCTCGATGGACTCCATAAGGTCATCTGCGATTTTAGAGGAGCCGTCCACCGGGATTATATCGAATCCTATGTTGCCTGCTCTTACAACGGAGTAAAAGCTGGTTTTAGTATAGTTGTACCTACTATCGGACCAGAAGGAGACACGGGTTGCCTTATAGCGTATTCTGGCATCGGCGTCCGCGTCAAAAAGCCAGAACGGAACATAGATTCCCTTGATCTCATCTATATGGTTTTCGTCCTTGAAAACTTTTGGCAGCAGTCTCTTGCCTTTGAGATGACGCTTAAGGGCATTTTTTGCCGCTTCCTTATCAAGTTTAAAAGGTATGATATAGTCTGGCTTCAGATCACCGGAGAATTGACGCTTCATCACCACGGGATTGCCGCAATAGGGGCAGCTGGTGGCAGCTGTGTTCTCGTCTCCGACAATCTCTCCTCCGCAAGACTTACAGACATAGACAAGAAGTCCGTCTTCCTCGTGCCATACATTATCCGATGAAGTTTCCCACTCCATTTCTGTGGGTTTTTCTTCTTTTAAGTCCTTGTTATAGCCTTCGAGGGCGTCGATTTCAAATTCAGTATCGCAGTAGGGGCAAAGCATTTTCTGAAGCACAGCGCTGAATTTGATGGCGCCGCCGCAACATGGGCATTTATATTCAAGCAGCGTTGACATCGGTGCACCTCCAGATTACCGGATGTCGTCTTCATTAAAGGGGTCTCCACACTCGGGGCAGAATTTCGGCGGGTTTCTTGGATCCTCAGGTTCCCATCCGCACTTATCGCACTTGTAAAGGGGCTCCTCCGGGGGTTTCTTATTGCCGCAGTTTGAGCAGAATTTGCCCTTGTTTACGCTTCCGCAGGAGCATGTCCAACCGGCGGGGGCATCCGGTTTTTTAGTTCCGCATTCCGGACAGAAATTACCAGTAGCTATAGCTCCGCAGGAACATTTCCATGCGTTTGCCGGTGTCTGGGTTGACTGTGCTGCAGCCGCCTGCTGCTGAGCGCCTATCTGGTAGAGTCCCTGGGTATTGGCTGCATTGCCTGCCTGCTGGGCCATACCGAGACCCATAAAACCCATCATGGCTCCGCCTTCGTTGGCGGCGGCGGCTTTCATGGCATCGGCCTGGGCACCGACCAGTGTCGCGGCGGCCATTGTAGGATCGCGCATAATTGCGGTCCTTTGAGCCTGCTTGATAAGCTCCGCGTCCTCCTCGGGAAGAGTGATGGGATTCATGGCGATTGATACTACCGCGAGTCCTCTCAATTCGGACCATTTCTTTGTCAGCGCTTCGTTCATTGCCTGACTCAGTTCCTCGGCATGACCGGGAATGGCATTTGGACGGATTTCAA
>JAAZBA010000112.1 GCA_012514045.1 Clostridiales bacterium
AACGATGAGATAATAATAGAAACAGGCTTTAGCGAAAAATCGTTAAAGCCTGTTTTTCTATGCTTTATGCTGTTTCCTGTACTCACCCGGCGATACGCCGGTTTTTGTTTAAATCGTCTGATAAAACTGTTAGCGCTGTAATAACCTACCTCAAGACCGATTTCATTGATGCTCATGTCAGTGGTACAAAGAAGCTCAATAGCCATATCCATCTTAAGGTCTGTAGCGTAGTCGGTAAGACTAATGCCATTAATATCGGAAAAACGCCGACTCAAAACGGTGAGAGACACACCAAAGAAGTCTGCCATGCTTTGAAAAGAGAAATCCGTATTTCGATAGTTGTCCTTAATATAGCGTAACATGTCAATATTGCTGTCCTGATAAGATTGAGCCTCACGGGTAGCAAGTCTCTCAAGAAGAGGAGCGATTGAATCGGTAAGCAGTTCACGAAAACGTTCAGCACTGCCAAAGGACATGAGCGTAAACACATCGGGTAGAGAAAGAATGTTTGTTTGAGGAAGATACATGCCGAAAGCGTCCGAAATTGAGAGGATTATCCTCAGACAAGCAAGAGCTGCCTCCTCAATAGCCATATTGTCCATTTCCTCAATACAGCTTGTCAAATGGAACCTTGCACCTTCGTTATTATCTGAGAGAATACAGGACGAGAACTGTAAAGCGTGAGCGTTGTTTGCGATGGTGTTAAGATAAGCCTCACCATATGAAAGAGCAATCCAGCGAATATTGCTTTGAAAACTGCCGCTGAAGACGCTGTAATCTTCTCCAAAATCGGGAACTGCGGTAGCTCCTTTAACGGAGGTAAGATTGTAAATAAGTATGACAATATAGTGACCGTCATTTGTGCCGGGACGGATATGAAAATGTACATTGGAAGGGATTCTCTTAAGGCAAGCCCTATATACCTCACGATAACCGCGCTTGAGCATATCCTTGAGAATTACAACCTGATACATGACGGCGTCTGAATTAATACCGAGGAGGTGGGTAATATAGCTAAGCTCCTTATCTGAGCTGTATTTTCCGCTCAGGAGCTTAAACACAATATAGTCGTTAATCTCATCAAGATTGTTCTGTAACAGATCATTACGGGAGGAGAGATAGTCAAAGGCACCGGACAGGTAGTAGAAATCATCGGTTTTTGAAGTAGGGGAGGAGTCATACAGCTGACTTGCCCTGTCTTTCAGCTCGAGTATAGGCTTGTAATTAGCCCTGCCGAAAAGTATGGCAAGAATTATTGATACAAGGAGAATGACAGAGATAACGCCTGCCCAAAGGAATCGAAGCTGGAAAGTACTATCGGACACAGACGACTGACGAACAGCAAGCGTGTAGTATATATCCGCAACGTCGGACCTGACAGTAGTTACAAACGCGTCCTCATAGGTTTCGCTTGTCAGGAATGGAGATTTAATCTCTTTATCAGAATAGAATTTCACATTCCGATCTTTATCTGTATTAATATAAGAAATAACGTTACCTTTTAAATCGGTAATATAGGCGCATCCGGTGTTGCTTCCCAAAGCTTGTTTGAAGGTATCTCGGTAAAACCCTTCATCAACAATATACATAAAAGTATACAGATGGCGTCCCTTCCCGTCAAAGATTGGATGCAGATGCATTGCATAACGACTCGTTGAACCACTTATTCTACCATATAGTATATCCTTTGTTTTTAGGCTCTGGAGGTGATAAAGGAATGTGTGCTCATCGAAATCATTAAGAGGATAGCACAATAGAAAATAGCGTATCTGATATGTGCTTTGAGTAGAAAACAGATATTCGTGACTGGGAAAATATACAACACAGTTTGATATCAGATTGTTAGATCCTGTGATAAGCCTCATACGGGATCTGAACTTTACATATGCGTAGTAGTCGTATTCCTGATCAGGAACAAAAAAGTCCGGGTCTAAATAAAAATAGTCTGAGATATCACTTAAGTTCTGATACTTAACATCAAGCTCCTGTTTCATAAAAGCAAGCTTCTCACAGAGATTATTTTCGGTTTGCTCGTAGAGTTTATCGATGAAAAGAGTCTGAACAAATACGGTAAGAAGTATTGTGGGGACAAGGATTATTATTATCGAGGAGATAAGGAATCTTCGAAGTGACATACGATTTTGTCGCCGCATACGAATACCTCCCTAATATAGCACATATGTATCATACCACAACGTTAAAAATAAGTCAACAAAATGAGTATTCAAATTTTTCTGAAGAAGTTAATTATAAAAATACTGAATTAACCTCTCAAAAAACTATTGTAGATTGACAACATATGTGAACAGTGATACGCTGATATTGTTATGAAATATTCATTAACTGTTTCGAAGGGAGAGGCCTATGATACGAAGCAAGAAGCCGCTAAGCCAAAGATTAAATAGAGCATTAAGAGAATACTGGCAAGTATATCTTCTCCTATTGCCGGTTGTGGCGTACTACATCATCTTCGCTTATTATCCAATGTACGGTATTCAGATTGCCTTCAGGGACTTTAATCCAGTACTAGGTATTACCGGAAGCCCATGGGCTGGGTTTAAGTACTTTGAAAGATTCCTCAGAAGCCCCTACCTTTGGACAGTACTAAAAAATACGTTTTTTATTAGTTTATACTCTTTGGTGGTTGGTTTCCCGCTTCCTA
>JAAZBA010000046.1 GCA_012514045.1 Clostridiales bacterium
GGACATGGAGCCGTCTATAACGCTCTGAGCGTAGCGGATGCCCTCAGGTATGGAATCCCTGGTGTTGATAAGGGCGGCCACAAGCTCCGTGGGGTTTACTCCTCCTCCGCTCATTTCAAGGAAATGGACCGTGCCACGCCTGAATGAGGACTCCACAAGGCTTTCGATATTGTTTATCCTTCCTACGGTGGTGATGGCGAAGTTGCCCAGGTGGGAGCGCACCATAAGGGGCTGGGGCTCGTTGTCGGATATACAGCCGATGCCCAGATTCCCCTTCATGGAGTTCATATCGTCTTCGAATTTCGTGCGGAATGGCGCGTTTTCTATGTTGTGAATCGCCCGGTCAAAGCCGTCATCGCCGTAAAGCGCAAGACCGGCGCGTTTTGTGCCTAGATGTGAATGGTAGTCGGTACCAAAAAACAGGTCAAACATGCAGTCGCTTTTTGACACGACGCCGAATAAACCGCCCATAGTGAATTATTTCTCCTTTTTGTCGGGTTTCGTAAAGCTATTATACCACATGTCCCGGAGCTTTTCCATATTCTTTAGAATTAAACTTGTGTTTTGAGGTGAAATATATGCGTCACGGATTTATCAAGGTCTCCGCCTGTACTCCCTCCCTTCGTCTGGCGGACTGCGCCTACAATGGGGAAAGAATAATCGAGCTGATGGCTGAGGCAAGGGAGAGAGGCTCGAATATAGCCGTATTTCCTGAGCTATGTATAACCGGCAGCACCTGCGGCGATCTTTTTGCCCAGAAAGCGCTGACGGACGAGGCGCTGAAGTGCCTTAAAAGGATCACCGAGGCTACAGAAGGCTCCGATATGCTCATCTTTGTGGGGCTTCCCCTGAGGTACGGGGGAAGGCTTCTCAGTGTTGCCGCCGCGGTACAGTCCGGGGAGATCAGGGCGATTATCCCGAAAAGCTCCTCCGACTACCCCCTTGAGGGCTGCGATATTGACCTTGACTGCTTCTCCGGGGAGGGGATATCCGCTGTTCTGGGACGTGAAATCATTCTCATCTGCGGCAGTCTTCCCTCCCTGAGAGTGGGCTGTCTTATGGGCGAGGAAATCGCCTCCCCTGACTCACCGGATACAGAGCTTGCCATGTCAGGAACAACGGTTATTGTTTGCATGGGCTCCGAGCCGGAGCTTGACGTGTCAAAGGAGAAACGGCTTGAGCACATGAAAGCCAGGTCAAGGCAGCTTCGCTGCGCCTTTGTCTATGCCGGAGCGGACATGGGAGAGTCCTCCACCGATTTTGTGTACTCCGGGCATAAAATCATTTGCGAAAACGGCGAGATACTGGCTGAGTCTGAGCTTTTCGGCGAGGATAGAATAACAACTACGGAGATCGATACGGATTACCTTGAATTTTTGCGGATAAGACGCGCCGAATTTGCCCCGAAGGGGAGAGATTTTGAGGAAATTACCTTTAAAACGGCGCTGACGGAGACGAAGCTCACCCGCTATATTCCGAAAACACCTTTCATCCCAGAAGACGAAAATGAAATGAAACTCCGCTGCGGCAGGATAATTGAGCTTCAGGCAAGGGGGCTAAAGCGCAGGCTTGAGCATATTAACGCGAAATGCGCCGTTATCGGCGTGTCCGGGGGGCTTGACTCCACCCTGGCGCTGCTGGTGGCGGTAAAGGCGGCGAATCTCATGGGGAAGGACGAAAAATACGTCACAGCGGTGACAATGCCCTGCTTCGGCACCTCAAAGCGGACGAAAAACAACGCGTTGAGATTGTGCGAGCTCCTGGGAACAACGCTTTACACCGTGGACATAAGCGAAGCGGTGAAGGTTCACTTAAGGGATATAGGCCTTGACACAGACGACCGCTCTGTGACCTTTGAAAACGCCCAGGCCAGGGAGCGGACACAGGTACTGATGGATATGTCGAACCGTCTCGGCGGCATTGTGGTGGGCACAGGGGATTTAAGCGAGCTTGCGCTGGGATTTACCACCTACAACGGAGACCATATGTCCATGTACGGCGTAAACAGCACGGTGCCGAAGACGCTTATGAGAAAAATTGTCCTCTGTGAGGCGGACAGGCTCGGGGGAGAGCTTGCCGATGTGCTCAGGGACATAGTAAACACCCCGGTGAGCCCGGAGCTGCTGCCGGGCAGGGACGGGGAGATAGCGCAGAAGACGGAGAGCATCGTAGGTCCATATGAACTGGTGGATTTCATCCTGTATTACGGGATCGGCTGCGGATATCCTCCGGAAAAGGTGAAGAGAGCGGCGAAATACGCTTTCGAAGATGAGCTCTCAGATGAGGAGATCGAAAAACGCTGCGAAGATTTCTACCGCCGGTTCTTCAATAATCAGTTCAAACGCTCCTGCCTCCCCGACAGCCCCGCTACGGGAGCAATCTCTCTGTCTCCGAGGAAGGGTTTTAATATGCCATCAGATGGGTGGAGTACCGTCTGGAGGGGGTAGAGTTTATCCCCCGATATGCTGCAGAGCAGGTCTAAGAAGATTGCAATATCGGTAAATGCATCCTCCTCCCTTTAGACAAGGGGGGAAGGAACGAACTCTATCCCCCTTGACTAAAGGGGGAAACCGGCCTAAGGCCGGAGGAGGATTTCGTAGCTCTTGCTTATCTATGTCACGCAAATGCAAACATCGGGGGGATTATACGCAATCAGGGCTTGCAGCAAAACAATTCCCAATTACCGCCTTAAATTTCGGGTGAAAAGCGTACAAAACGATAAATTTTGGAAATTCGGATATTTTTTGAAAAATTTTCTTGACAAATTGCTTTTTAGGGTGTATCATGTAAAGGTAATCTGCTTTACACGGAGGAGTCATGAAAAAGAAGCTTATTGAAATGAGCGAGCTTTACGATGTCTACCAGGGCATGCTCACCGAAAAACAGCGTGACATCTTCGACCACTACTATAATAACGACCTCACCCTCTCGGAAATCGCCGATAACGAGGATATCACCCGTCAGGCGGTTCGTGACGCGGTGCTGAGAAGCGAGGAGATTCTACGGGATCTGGAGCGCAGGCTTGGATTATGCGAGCATTTCCGCAATCTTTATGAGTCTGTGGAGGCTATCCTTTTGGCTGCATCGGAGATTGAGAGCCTAAACAGGGAGAATTACTTCGACGCCCGCATATCGAAAGCGGCGGAGACTATAGTGCGTCTCGCTAAAGGTCTTACCGAAGAAAGCAGATAGACAAATAGTTTTGATTGGAGTCAGAAATGGCGTTTGAAAGCTTATCCGATAAGCTGTCCGGCGTATTCAAAAAGCTGAGATCAAAGGGAAGGCTCACGGACAGCGATATAAAAGAGGCTATGCGAGAGGTGCGCGTCGCCCTGCTTGAGGCTGATGTAAGCTACAAAGTGGTGCGCCAGTTCATCTCCGACGTAACCGCGAAGGCCACGGGCACAAACGTGCTCGAAAGCCTTACACCTGCCCAGCAGGTAATAAAAATAGTAAATGATGAGCTTGTTTCCCTCATGGGAAGCGCGAACGAAAAGCTCACCATATCATCAAAGCCCCCCACGGTTGTAATGCTGGTGGGACTTCAGGGCTCGGGTAAAACCACCAACGGCGCGAAGCTTGCCGGCATGTACAAAAAGCAGCATTCAAAGCGTCCTCTGCTGGTGGCTTGTGACATCTACCGCCCCGCCGCTATTACACAGCTTGAGGTTGTAGGCGCTCAGGTAGGCGTACCTGTCTTCCAGATGGGCACGATAAATCCTGTCAACGTGGCTAAAGCCGGCGTTGAACACGCCATAAGGCACGGCAACGACATGGTATTCATCGATACCGCCGGCCGTCTCCACACCGATGAGACGCTTATGGACGAGCTCAAGAACATCAAAGCCGCCGTTAATCCCCATGAGATTCTCCTTGTGGTAGACGCTATGACAGGTCAGGACGCGGTAAACACCGCCGAAGCCTTCAATAACACCCTGGGCATCGACGGCGTGCTGATGACAAAGCTTGACAGTGATACCAGAGGCGGCGCCGCCCTCTCCATCAGAGCGGTCACCGGAAAGCCGATAAAGTTTGTAGGTATGGGAGAAAAGCTCGACGCCATTGAGCTCTTCCATCCGGACAGAATGGCTTACCGTATTCTGGGCATGGGCGATATGCTCACGCTTATCGAAAAGGCTCAGACCGCCTTCGACGAAAAGAAGGCTGAAGAGCTGGAAAAAAAGATGAAGAGCCAGTCGCTAAACTTAAATGACTATATCGATCAGCTCAAGCAGATGAGAAAAATGGGCTCCATGCAGGACATTTTGGGCATGATCCCGGGGGTCAAGCCGGGACAGCTCAAGGATGTGAATGTGGACGAACACCAGTTCGTGCTGATGGAGGCGATCGTAAGCTCCATGACCCCTGAGGAGCGGGAAAAGCCGGAGATAATAAACTTCAGCAGAAAAAAGAGAATCGCCGCCGGCTGCGGACAAAAGGTTGAGGATGTAAACAGGCTCCTGAAGCAGTTCAACATGCTCCTTCAAATGTCGAAGCAGCTGTCAAGCGGAAAGCTAACCGCGGACGGGCTCCCCGCAAAGATGCCCAAGGCAAAGAGTTTCAGCACCATGATGGGGAACAAGAAGGGTAAGGGAAAGGGCTTCCGCCTCCCCTTCTGATCCCGCAAACAATCGCTTAAAGCGCAGCAATATGCTTTAAAATAAAAATTATTTATAAAATTTTGGAGGAAAAAATCAAATGGTTAAAATCAGACTTCGCAGAGTCGGCGCAAAGAAGGCTCCCTTTTACAGAGTAGTCGTGGCGGACTCTCGATATCCCCGTGACGGCCGCTTCATCGAGGAAATCTGCACATACGACCCCCTTACAGACCCGTCCACAATAAAGATTGACGCCGAGAAGGCTCTTTCCTGGATAAAGAGCGGCGCGCAGCCCACCGACACTGTAAAGGTTCTTCTGAAGAAATCCGGCATAATCGAATAATTGCCGCTTTCCGAAAACACTAATTCCGAGGTAAGGAGGACCCTTTGCTTTTCGCAAAGTAAAACAACATATGAAAGACCTGCTTATTTATATCGTTTCGTACCTTGTGGACTATCCCGATGCGATAACGGTTGACGAGATAGAGCAAGGAGACGAAATCACGCTCGAGCTCCGTGTCGCTAAGGAAGACATGGGCAAGGTCATCGGCCGCCAGGGACGTATCGCAAAGGAGATACGCACCATAATGCGCAGCGCTGCTAACCGTTACAACAAGCGCGTTTCTGTAGAAATAATTGGATAATTAACCTAAAATAGACGGCGTTGCGCTGTCTGTTTTGCTATAAGGAGGAAAGATCATGAACCCTGGAATTACAAGAGAGGCGGCATTGGAGCTGCTGAAGGAATTCAACAAGGAAGAGTTTCATATACAGCATTCCCTCACCCTTGAGGCTGTCATGAGATATTTTGCAAAGACTTTGGGCTATGGCGAGGACGAGGAGTTCTGGGGCATCGTCGGCCTTCTCCACGATTTGGACTTCGAGATGTACCCCGATGAGCACTGCGTAAAGGTACAGGAGATAATGAAGGAGAGAGGTCTTCCCTACGATCTCATACGCGCGGTGGCGAGCCACGGCTTCGGCATTTGCTGCGATATAGAGCCGGAGCACGAAATGGAAAAAATCCTCTTCGCCTGCGACGAGCTTACGGGACTTATCTGGGCATGCGCCCTTATGCGCCCATCAAAGAGCGTGTCCGATCTGGAGGTCAAGTCCGTTATGAAAAAGTATAAGACTCCCAAGTTTGCCGCCGGCTGCTCAAGGGATATAATCCAGAAGGGCGCCGACATGCTCGGCTGGAGTCTTGAAAAACTGATTGAGGAGACGATCCTCGCTATGAGAACAATTTAAAGGAGAAAGCAAATGAGCGTACCAAAGGTATACTTCACCGATTTCAGAACCGATATGTACGGTGAGAGCATCCCGCATAAGCTGAAAAGACTTGCAAAGACCGCCGGAATCGGCAATATAGATATGGATGGCAAGTTTGTCGCCATCAAGATGCACTTCGGCGAGCTTGGAAACATCAGCTTCCTGCGCCCCAACTACGCCAAGGCGATTGTCGATCTCGTAAAGGAGATGGGAGGGTATCCCTTCCTCACCGACTGCAATACCATGTACCCCGGTTCCAGGAAAAACGCCCTTGAGCATCTCTATTGCGCCTGGGAGAACGGTTTTACACCCTTAAGCGTTGGCTGTCCTGTTATAATCGGCGACGGACTTAAAGGCACGGACGATGTGGCGGTGCCTCTCGAGGGCTGCGAATACACAAAAGCCGCCCTTATCGGACGGGCGGTTATGGACGCGGACATCGTTATAAGCCTTACACACTTCAAAGGTCACGAGTTGACCGGCTTCGGCGGCGCTGTAAAGAACCTCGGCATGGGCTGCGGCTCCAGAGCGGGCAAAAAAGACATGCACTCAGACGGCAAGCCTTTCATCCGTACCGACAAATGCCGGGGCTGCAAGCTCTGTATGAAGGAATGCGCCAACGGAGGGCTTGTGTTCGACGAGAAGTCGAAGAAGATGACGATAGATGAAGAATCCTGCGTAGGCTGCGGCAGATGCCTCGGATCATGTAACTTTGATGCTATCGCTTTTGCCCAGGATCAGGCCGTGTCGGTGCTCAACGCCAAGATGGCGGAGTACGCCAAGGCAGTGGTGACGGGAAGAGACTGCTTCCACCTGTCTCTTGTGGTGGACGTGTCTCCTTACTGCGACTGTCACGGAGAAAACGACGCGCCCATCATCCCCGACGTGGGCATGTTCGCCTCCTTCGATCCCGTGGCGCTGGATCAGGCCTGCGCCGACGCCTGCCTTAAGTGCGAGCCCATCCGCAACAGCGTTTTGGGCGATAATATCCACTCGGAACACTTTGAAGATCACGACGACCATTTCAAAAACACTTCTCCCGAATCCGAATGGGAGACCCAGCTCATCCACGGCGAAAAAATCAAATTAGGCTCAAGACAGTACGAGCTTGTGACAATGTAGAGACGGTGTATCCCCATTATTCTGCAGTGCAGACGCATTCATGCGTCACACCTCATCAGTCTTATGACGCGCCGCGCCGCGTTATGAGACAGCTTCCCCATCAAGGGGAAGCCTTGGAACGAACCTCTTTCTTTTAGCGTGTGCAAAAAATGATTAAAGCCTTATCTCCCTAAGACTACGCACTGCAAGCAGTGTTGGGGGATACCGCCCGCGGGCGGAGGGGAATCTCGTCACCTATACTTAAAAATTTACGGCATCCTGAGACAATTTGACTCAGGGTGCCGTAAGCCGTTGACCGCCCGGAAGAGCGGCTTTTTCATTATATTTCGAATGTATCTTTCAGGTATTTTCTGCTTATCTCCACCGCTTCCAGGGAGGTGCGGCCGATGGAGCGGTCCTGCTCTACGACCACGTAGTCGGCGCCGGCATATTCAGACGCCTCGAGGATGGACTTGAAGTCCTGAAGTCCCATGCCAAGGGGCTGGAACACGAAATTGTTCTCCTCCCTTGAGGGCTTCTTTGTCTCAGCTCCGATGAGCTCATACATCGCGCCGGCGTTGAGCACGTCGCAGGTAAAGTCCTTGAGATGCACTACCGGGGAACGGCCTTTGTACTTTCTTATATAGGCGGCGGGATCGACTCCCGCGTACTTCACCCAGCATGTATCAACCTGCGTCTGCAGATACTCTGCAGGCACGCTTTCGTAAAGCCAGTCCAGCTTATATTTTCCCTCCACGATCTCAAACTCAAAATCGTGGTTGTGGTAGAGATATTGGATGCCGTTGTCCTTGAAGAGCTTGCCAACGGCGATAAAATCCTTTACGGTGTCCTCAAAAGCGTCGTTGCCTTTGTGTCTCTCCGCGGCCATCCAGGGCATGGCGAAAAAGTCGATGCCCAATGTCTTAAGGTAGGGGATCCAGTATTCCGGGTCCTCAAGCACGGGCTCGTAGGACTGGTGGACGGAGCATGCCTTGAGGCCGTATTTGTCGAGAAGCGCTCTCATATCCTCCGCAGTAAGACCGAAGTAGCCGGCGAACTCCACGTACTCATAGCCCATGTCCGCCACGGCTTTTAATGTGCCCTCAATGTTCTTTTCCATGAAATCACGGACAGAATAGAGCTGAAGGACGACTTTGAATTTTTTCATTAGATCATTCTCCTTTTATTTTATTATAGAGGGCGATTACTTCGTCCTTTTCCCCCATCGCGGGGATGCCGCCTCTGCCGAGGATGCACTTCCCGGCGCATGCGTTGCCAAGCAGCGCAAAATCGGACGCTTCGTCAAGGGTGAGCTCATCAATCGTCTTGCCGGAGGCGAGGAAGCCGTACATGAAGCCTCCCATATAGGCGTCTCCCGCGCCGGTGGTGTCGACGATCTTGTCTAAAACAGCCCCGGGAACATGTCTCTGCTCTCCTCTCAGGCTTACAAGGGCGCCCTTTGCGCCCAAGGTTACGGACACGCAGTCAACTCCGAGATCGTTTAGGATTTTCCCCGCCTCGCGGATATCATCGGTGCCTGTAAGCAGAACGCATTCCTCGTCGGAGAGCTTCATGGCGTCGGCGTAGGGCAGCACGCTCTTCATATAGCGGCATGCCTCGTCTTTGCTGCGCCAGAGGGAGGCTCTGTAATTGGGGTCGTAGGAAATGACCGCTCCAGCCTCTTTCGCGATCTCAAGGGCGCGGTAGGTGGCGCTCCTTGCGGGCTCGTCCGTAAGGGAAAGGGAGCCCACATGGAAAATCTTCGCCGATTTGATAACCTCCTCGGGAAGCTCGGAGGAATCGAGGCAGGTGTCAGCCCCCGGCTTTCTGGCGAAGGAAAACTCCCTCTCTCCATCGGGAGAAAGAGCCACGAAGGCCAGGGTAGTGAACACGTCCGAGGTGATGATCATATGCTCGGTGGAGATGCCCACCTCATCAAGGGTAGCTTTGAGGAATCTGCCGTGCATGTCGTCTCCCACCTTTCCGATGAAAGCGGTTTTCGCTCCCAGCTTCGCGGCGGCACAGAGCATGTTGCAAACCGCCCCGCCGGCGTTTCGCTCGAACAGATTCATTCCGGCGGAGGACAGCCCCGCTTCGGTGAAATCGATAAGCAGCTCTCCAAGCGCAATAATGTCGTACATAATGATTCTCCTGTGTAGAGGTATTTGATGACGGGTGATATCCCCCAATATGCTGCAGCGCAGACCTAAGAAGACTGTGGTGTCGGTAGCCTTTTCTTTCTCCCCCTCGACGCTTGAAGCTTTGCTTTATGCGTCAAGACAAGAGGGGAAGGAACGGATCCTATCCCCCTAAGTCTACGCACTGCAAGCAGTGCTGGGGGATTTCGTGCCTTTTAGTACATTACCATATCAGAAAAAGCCCACAGGACGGCATATGTATGCCGCCCTGTGATGTTGTTTTCGTTACTTTCTGGCGATGGCTTTCTTTGCGGCGGCGGCGATGGCTTCGGCTGTGAGGTTGAAATGCTCACGAAGCCAGGCCTCTGTGCCGACCTCGCCGAATTCGTCGTTGATGCCCACTCTCTCAAGAGGCTTGGGGCATACGGAGACAAGAACCTCCGCTACGGCGGAACCGAGACCGCCGATGATGTTGTGGTTTTCGCATGTTACGAGAGCGCCTGTCTCGTTTGCGGCGGCGGCGATGATCTCCTCATCGATGGGCTTCCATGTGAAGATATTGATGACTCTGGCGTCGATGTCCTCGTTCGCGAGAGCGGCGGCAGCCTTGAGAGCCTCGGCTACCATGATGCCGGAGGCGATGATCGTAACGTCCTTACCGGGACGGAGAAGGACGCCTTTGCCGATTTCGAATTCGCTGCCGGGTTCGTAAACGCCTGTGGCAAGCTTTCTCATGAGACGGATATAGTGTACGCCGTATATGCTCGGGAGCTGACGTACGATGCTTGCGAGCTGTACGCCGTCAGCCGGCTCAACAAGGGTAATCTCCGGAATGCAGCGCAGAATACCCATGTCCTCAAAGGGCATATGGGTGCCGCCGTTGTAGGCGGCCGTTACGCCGGGGTCGGAGCCGATTATTTTGA
>JAAZBA010000147.1 GCA_012514045.1 Clostridiales bacterium
ACGCCTACGCCGAAAACTATTGCTACCGCAACGATACTTTTGAGATGCGCCGCCGCTACGAGGCATGTGAAATCGGCGAGATAACCTATGCCGAAGGGGAATACATCCATGATACCGCCTCCATCAAGCCTGGTATCACCTACGGCGAGCGAAACCACTGGAGAAACAGAACTCAGCCCTTCTTCTACTGCACCCACTCTTTCGGGCCTATCATGACCATCACCGGCAGACGCCCGGTAAAGGTTGTCGGCATGCAGTCCCGCTTCGTAAGCAAATTCTACGAAAAGGCTCTGGGACCTGGCGCCGCCGCCCTTGAGCTTGTAACATTGGACAATGGAGCGCTTGTAAAGAGCATCCACGGGGGACTCAAGCGTGAGCCGGGAAGCGTAAACTATGAGATCTACGGCGACAAAGGCTGTATGGAGACCCAGCGTTTCGCCGACAGGGACGCCCAGGCTTCCGGCATCTTCTCGAAGAAGCTGAATGTCTGGAAAGAGGGAGATAAAGTCTGCCAGGGAGAGCTGGAGACATTTTTCCCTCAAAAATTCATTGAAAAATCCCTCGCGGAGTCCTCCTCCGGCCATGGCGGCAGCGATTTTTACGCTACTCATTTCTTTATTCAAAAAATCCTCGGCAAAGAGCAGGGCAAATATTCCATCGATGTGTATACAGCGGTGGATATGGGTATAGTGGGTATATTCGCCCACCGCTCCTACCTTGATGGGGGCAAGCCTTACGATATCCCCAACTTCCGCAACATAGAGGAAAGGGAAGCGTACAGGAATGACAACGTCTGCACCAATTCCGAGGTAGCGGGAGATCAGCTTGTGCCCAAGTACATAAATCAGTCGGAGCTGCCGGAAATCGAGCAGAAGCAGTATGACCATATAAGACGTCTTTTCCTCGCAGGAAAACCATACGAGTATCTTAACTGGGAAGAAAAAACCGAAGAAGAGCTCTACGGAAAGAGCGAATAGACAAAACAATAAGAGGAGCCTTAACTGAAAATGAGGCCCCTCTTTTTTATTTTCTGAAATCTTCAATACATCCGAACACACTGTAGTTAGCGTCGTGGAAGTTATGGGCGCCGTTCCAGGCGGTACGGCTCAGGTAGAGGATCTTATCCCCCTCAATCTCAAAGTCCACGTACTGGAAGCCCACCTCCGAGGCAGGCAGGTGCCTGAAGTCAAACACATCTCTCACTTTTTCCCAGTTAATCAAATCCGGGGAAGAGATAAGCGCCAGATGGTTTCTCCCCTCAGGATGCTCCTCCGTCAGGTAGGACACAAGGGAATAGTATCTCCCCGACGCCTCGTCATACTTTATCATAAACTTCGAGTGATTTCCGGGGAAAGGTATTGTGCGCTCGTACTGCAGCGGCTCGTCAATACCCTCCACTCTCATGGCAAGGGCAAGGCCGAAAGAGGGCGTGCAGTTTTCGATATGATACCTCATGATGTTAAGGAGCGTTCTCCCCTCACGTCCGCCGAAGCCCTCGGGAGACAGCACCATGCAGCCCTCTATGCAACCGGGGCTCTTCCCCTTCGCCGTGCCAGGCCAGGTTTCATCATATGGTACAGGAGGGGTAAAGTGCCAGTTCTCAGCTTTCAGCAGGTCATCTTCCGCATCGATGGACATGCACATGGCGGCATGAGCGCCGCTTGTCCATGAGCCCCACTCAAGGGTACACCACAGCCGTCCCTCATGATGGAACACAGGCTGGGGATTCTTGTGGATCCCCTTATGTTTAAAGCCGCTGGTTCCCCGGAGAAGCACCGTGGGCATTGAAAAGCTTCTGCCCTCGTCTTCCGAGCATCCGATAAGCAAATCTCCGTATTCCGTGCTTGCGGACAGCATGTAGAGTTTATCCTTATGGGTAAAGAGCTTTCCCCAAAAACAGGGGTACAGCTCACACATATATTCCCATGTCTTACCGTTGTCCTCGGAGCGGTACACAAGACTAAGCTGCTGGGGCTCCTTTCCAGCGTACAGATCCATAGACGCAACAATCGCACCGGAAGAGAGCCTCACAAAGGAGGGTGAGCAAAGATAGCGCCCCGAAAAGCTATATGTCTCATCCTCCGGATGTAGGTAGTTTACAACAACATCCCCGGGAACAGCGCCGGTACGGGCAAGCCTTACCCGGCTTTTTTTCTCCCCCGATGAGACATAAATCTCGTAATCCACATTGTCCTCAAGACCTGATATGACACAGGAGCAGCGCTCCACCGGCATAGTCTGCCACTTTTCCCCACCTCTGAGGCGGTAATGCACTGTGTAATCTTTCTCCCCCTCAATGGGAAGCCAGTCGAGACCTATATTTCTTTCTCCGGGGTAAAGTCTCGAAACATATATGTCCCCTGTATCAAAAAGAAACGGTTTGTATGGTCTGAAGCTCCAGGTATTTATTCCCCGCATTTTTCAATCACCTTTCTTTTCTCCCTGTTAGATACCGTCAGGGTCAGTTGAAGCACCACTGTTGTAGCTGCCATGATCAGGCAGAACACAATAAGCATAGGCTTGTATGTGCCCCAGATGTCAAACGCACCGTTGATTATGGGCGAACCAACGGCATAGCCTGCGGTGTTCACGGACACGAATATACCAAGGATTTTGTTGAAGGATCTGTCTCCGAACATATCGCTTGCGAATATGGGAAGCATAATTGTCTCAAGGGGCAGCGCAAGGGAAGAGAATATGCCGTAAACCATTGCCATAACATGGCCTGCGGGGGAAGCGGAGATAAACGCCAGCAAAAGCATCACCGCAACGGCGGTAATCTGGCATATGGTCATTGTAAACCGCAGACCAAACCGGTCGTACATCATTCCCGTAAGGAACTTGAAAGCCGTCAAGGCAAGGGAGTGGATGCTCAGCACCGCTCCCACATAGGCAGGATCGATGCCCACATCCTTCATGTGAGCCGCCGCGCAGCCTGTTATGCCCTGGAGCGTCATGCCCGTGAAGAAAACGCAAACAAGAGCTATGTAGTAATAGGGTTTTGTCCTCGCTATTCTGAAATCGATGCCGCTCCAGTTCTGCCCCCTTGCTTTTTTCTTGTCTGCAATATTCTTTTCTGCGCTATTTTCCTTGGGATTCTCCCTCATGAATATCATTATCACCGTCATCACGCAGACGAGGATTATCGCCACCAGGCGGTAGGCATCACGGTAGCCGAAGATGTTCCCCTCCTGGTAGATAATCGACGTGACTATCTGTGTAGCCAGCGCGCCGCCCAGCCCGTTTGCCGCCAGCACCGCGCCCATAATCGTGCCTCTGTTCTCGCTACACCACTTTTTTATGATACAGCCAACCATGGAGGTGGTGGTCCAGGAAAGACCGATGCCTAGCATGACGCTCCCCACATAGAACCATATCACATGGTCTGCAACGGAGTAGATGAGCATAGAGGAAATAAGGCAGATAAATCCGGCGAAAATCAGCTTTTTCGTGCCGAATCTGTTCACAAGCGTGCCAAAAAACATGTTTACGACAGCGGTGGTGATAAATCTGCAGCTGTCTCCTATGGCAAACAGACTTCTCTTGATCTGCAGCGCCTCGGTTATGGCGGAGAGATATATGCTTTTATTGGAGCTGCAGAATCCGAGGCAGGTGAATACCATTAGAAAGCTGAGCCCCACAATAACCCACTTATAATCAAATTTCTTTTTCATCATTGCTCCTCCTATATATCTTCTATATATCCCGACAGCACAAGAACATCGCCGTCATAGAGCACAGCCGATTGTCCCGGAGCGGGCGCTCTTACGGGCTCGGGGAAGTCTATCCAAAACTTCTCCCCATCAAAGGAGCGGAGGAGGCCTTTCGCGAAGGTAACGCTGTGGCGCACCTTTATGTCGTATATTTTTCCGATTTCCGGGGGATTCGGAGACAAGACAACAGCTGAAGCGGCGGAAAGGGAGGATTTAAACACGCTTTCTCCCTTTGACAGAATGACGGTGTTATGCTCCCTGTCAATCTTTGACACAAACATCCGCTCCCCCATAGCGATGCCGAGACCTCTTCTCATGCCCACTGTGTAACGGTGTATTCCCTTGTGACGCCCTAAGATTTTGCCGTTTTCATCGATAAAATCCCCCTCGGGGAGAACGCCGACCTGGCTTTCAATATATTTCGGGTAGTCGTTGTCCGGGATGAAGCATATTTCCATGCTGTCCGGCTTTGAGGCGCAGGAGAGACCGTGTTTTGCGGCGTATTCCCTTACTTCGCCTTTCCCTGAAAGCTCACCTAAGGGAAGAATAAGCTGTGAGATATACTCCCTGGGCAGACGGCAAAGCATATAGCTCTGGTCGTTTCCCGCGTCTCCCGAGGATTTCATGAGACAATTGTCCTTAACTCTCGCGTAATGCCCCGTGGCGACGCAGTCACACCCAAGAGCGTCCGCCGCGTCAAACAGAGCCTTGAACTTCACTTTGGGGTTGCACATGATGCAGGGATTCGGGGTGCGCCCCCGGAGATACTCCTCGGTGAAGCGGCGGCAGACATGCTCCTCCAGCTCATCTCTTATATCAATCGTCTTAAGCTCAATCTCCAGCTGTGACGCTGTTTTTTCCGCGTCCTGCCTGCCGGGAAGCCCTATATCCAGATACACGCCCCGGACATCATAGCCCATTTCAAGAAGAAGCAGCCCCGCCGCGGCGGAATCCACTCCTCCGGACAGCCCAAGTACCGTCTTTTTCATCAGAAGCGAAGGGAAAGCTCATGCCAGCCTTGCTCCGCGTAGAAGCGGTGACCGCCATCACCCACCACAAGAGCGAGTTTGTCGGAGGCTCCCATCCTTTTGTATATCTTCTCCACCGTTTCATACCCTTCGCGCACGCCGTGGAGAGGAAATATGGGATCATCTTTTCCGCACACGATGATAAGGGGACGGGGAGCTATAAGCAGCGCCAGATCTCCCATCTCAAAGTACTTTAAATAACCTGGTATGTAGTTGCACTGGCAGTGGTGCATGGCAAATATAGACGCCTTTACGCTGCAGAAAGCGCAGGAGGGCATTGCGGCGGTGATTCTCTTTTCAACGCAGGAGGTGTAGAAGGTGGCGGTGCCGCCTCCGGAGTTGCCCATAAGGGCGATATTATCTGTATCAAGCTCCGGAAAGCTTCCGAGAGCATTTATAAGCTGTCCCACGTCAAAGGCTCTCTCGCCGATGGTGGTGCGTCCTAAAAGAAGTGCCTGCATGGAGGGGTTATGGCATCTTCCGCCTCCCTCAATCGCCCCCTCAAGCTCACCGAAGCAGCGCTGCTCCATGGCAATCGCGGTGTAGCCCCGTCTTACAGCCTGAACGGCGAAGTCACGGTCGCCGGCGATCGTAGCCTCGTCTCCCTCAAACTTCGGCCTGGCAAGGGAAATATGCATGCCTGTGGAGTGACCCTGCAGGCAGATAACAATCTTGAGCTTGCCCTTGAAACTCTTGGGCAGCAGCATGTGAGCCGGCACGAAATACCCGGGCTCCGTCTCAAAAGTAAAGCGTATCTCGTCATACTCCGAGTTTGTTCGGTCAGTAAACTCCACAACAGGTTTCGCCTCTGTCTGCACCTCCGGGATACCAAGGAGCTCACGGAATTTTTCCTCCATCTTTATCTTCTGGCTTTCAATGTCCACATCCTCCCTGTAGCGCAGGATTCTCGGAGCGTTGACGCAAAGATCCCGATGAAGGTCCGTTACTGTATAATTATCCATAAAAACACCATCCTCAACGTTAATTCCTACCGAAAATTATACCACATTGCCCTTTACAATTCAAGGCGATATTTGATATAATGATATGCGCGTAATTTGCTGTCAATCTTTGTTACTGGAGGGCTTATTTGCCTATGAATATACTCATTCGCTCAGGCCGCATAATTGACGTGGCAAGCGGGATCGACCTTGTGGGAGATATGTGCATCAGCGACGGTGTAATCACGGATATCGGCTCCTCCCTCCGACCTGAGAAAATACCCGATGAGGTGATCGACGCAAAAGATAAGCTGGTGCTTCCCGGACTTGTGGACATCCATGTCCATCTCCGTGACCCGGGGCTTACATATAAAGAGGATATTGAATCCGGCACCCTTGCCGCCGCCTGGGGAGGCTTTACCACCGTTGCCGCCATGCCAAACACTTCTCCGGCGGGAGATGCTCCGGATACGGTAAAATACGTCCTGGACAAATCTAATAAAGTGGGATACTGCCGTGTACTCCCCGTTGCCGCCATAACCATAGGGCAGAAGGGGGAAACGCTTTGCGACCTTGACAGTCTCTTTGAGGCGGGAGCGGCGGCATACTCCGATGACGGAAGACCTGTGGAAAACAGCCGCTTCATGAGAGAAGCTCTCAAAAAAGCGGCGCAGCACGGTATTCCCGTGCTTTCACACTGCGAAGATATGAGCCTGACAGACGAAGGAGTTATAAACGAGGGAGAGGTATCGAAGCTTCTGGGAGTAAAGGGGATCCCGGACGAAAGCGAATCTTTGGCAGTGGCGAGAGACATAGCCCTGGCTGAAATCCTTGACCTGAAGGTGCACATCTGCCATGTAAGCACCGAAAGCTCCGTGGAGATGATCCGCGCGGCAAAAATCAGGGGAGTGAAGGTCACGGCGGAGACCTGTCCCCACTATTTTACGCTTACGGACAAGGCTGTTCTCACCTACGGCGCCAACGCCAAGATGAACCCCCCTCTGGGAAGCGAGCAGGATCTTAGAGCGGTAATCGCCGGTCTTGCCGACGGTACAATTGACGCCATCACCACCGACCACGCCCCCCATAGCAAAGAGGAGAAATCGAGAGGCCTTGAAAAATCCCCCAGCGGCATAATCGGACTTGAAACCGCCCTCGCTCTATCACTTACAAAGCTGTACAGAGAGGGAAATATGCCTTTAAAGGACGTGCTGTATAAGATGACCGCCGCTCCGGCAGGCATAATGGGCATCGACGCGGGAAGACTGAATCCCGGTGTAAGGGCGGACATAACCGTCATCGACCCGGATGAAGAGTGGACGGTGGACGTTTCAAAATTCAAATCAAAGAGCAAAAATTGTCCCTACCACGGCATGAAGCTGTACGGAAGGGTTAAATATACAATATGCGGAGGGAAAATAACATGTCAATCTCAAGGCTGATCCAAAAAATTGACGAAAAAAACAACGCAAGCGTAGCGGGGCTTGACGCCCGCATCGCCTACGTTCCGGACCATGTGAGAGCCCGCCACTCCTGCGACGGTGACGCTATCCTTGAATTCAACAAAACCCTCATCGACGCACTTTCAGATATCGTGCCGGCGGTAAAGCCTCAGTCGGCATACTATGAGCTTCTGGGCGCCTACGGGGCGGTCGTTCTTCAGAAAACCATCGAATACGCCCAAGGGAAGGGCATGTATGTCATCCTTGACGCCAAGAGAGGCGACATCGGCGCCACCGCTGACGCCTACGCCGAGAGCTATATCGCTCCTGGCAGCAGCTACAACGCCGACTCTATGACAGTAAACGGCTATCTTGGCAGCGACGGTGTTCTCCCCTTCGTAAAGTGCTGCGGCGAGAAGAGCATATTTGTGCTGGTAAAGACTTCCAACAAGTCCTCAGGCGAGCTTCAGGACATGAAACTCGCCGACGGCAGGCTTGTGTACGAGCGCATGGCGGACATGGTCTCCGAATGGGGAAAGGACTCTCTCTCCAGCTGCGGCTACAACAACGTGGGCGCGGTTGTGGGCGCCACATATCCCGAGGAGCTTAAGAACCTTCGCGAGCGTATGAAGAACACCTTCTTCCTTATCCCCGGCTACGGAGCCCAAGGCGGCAGCGCCGAGGGACTTAAGGGAGCCTTCGACAAAAACGGTCACGGCGGCATCGTAAATTCCTCCAGAGCGATAATGTGCGCATGGAAGAAGACAGACAAAAACGGTCTTGACTACGCCGAAGCCGCGAGAAACGAGGCAATCCGCATGAGAGATGAGATAAACTCCGTCAGGGGCAAATAAAATGATAATAACATCTGTAAAAAAACTTACCGAAACAGCGTTTGAGCTGTCATTCCGGGCGCCGGAGATGGCGCTTAAGGCACACGCCGGCCAGTTCGTGCACATAAAATGCGGCAATGAAAACTTTCTGCGCCGTCCCATATCGATCTGTGACGTCCGCGGCGACGATATTGTGATCGTGTTCGAAATCAGGGGCAAAGGTACAGACTGGCTCTCAAGGAGAACCGTCGGGGAAGAACTGGATATGCTGGGACCATTAGGACGCGGCTTTGACACCTGCCGGGAGGGTAGAATCCTCCTTGCGGGAGGCGGTATAGGCCTGCCTCCGATGCTCTATACCTCAAAGCTTCTGAAAAGCTGTGACGCTGTGCTGGGCTTTCGCTCCAAAAGTCTTGTTATGCTGGAGGAAGAGTTCAGGGAAATATGTGAAAACGTGATCGTTTCCACCGATGACGGCTCCTACGGCTATGCAGGTTATGCCGTAAACGCCGCAAGGGAGCTTATAAAGACAAACAGCTATATAGCCATATACGCCTGCGGCCCGAAGATCATGCTCAAATCCTTTGTTGAGCTGGCGGAGGAGCTTAATATCGACTGCTTTATCTCATTGGAGGAGCGGATGGGCTGCGGTTTCGGCGCCTGCCTCGTGTGCTCCTGCAAGACAAAGCAAGCCGACGGCTTTACATACTCGAGGGTATGCGCCGACGGCCCCGTATTCAACGCGAAGGAAGTGATATTCGATGACTGACATGAGAGTTAAGCTCTGCGGCATAGAGCTTAAAAATCCGGTTATCGCCGCCTCCGGCACCTTTGGCTTCGGCCATGAGTTCGAGCCATATTACGATATTTCTATTCTGGGCGGCATCTCCGTCAAAGGTCTTACATTGAAGCCCAGAGCCGGCAACGCCCCTCCCAGGATTGCCGAGACAGTCTCCGGCATGCTCAACAGCGTAGGGCTCCAGAATCCGGGAGTTGACGCTTTCATCGAGCATGAGCTTCCCTACCTGAGGAAATTCGACACCTGCGTCATCGCAAACATCTCCGGCAACACCCCGGAGGAGTACGGCGTTATGACAAAAAAGCTCGCCTCCGCCGGGCTTGATATGATAGAGGTCAATGTCTCCTGTCCCAACGTGAAGGCGGGCGGTCTGGCGTTCGGCATCTCCGTCGACTCCGTGGCTGAAGTGGTCACAGAAGTTAAGAAATACTCCGGGAATGTGCCGGTAATCGTGAAATTATCTCCAAACGTAACGGATATTGTGTCCATAGCGAAGGCTGCGGAAGCGGCGGGAGCCGATTGTCTGTCCCTAATAAACACCCTCCTTGGTATGAGAATCGACGTAAACACAAGACGTCCCGTGCTGGGCAACGTCATGGGCGGCCTGTCCGGTCCCGCTGTGTTCCCCGTGGCGGTACGAATGGTATATCAGGTAGCGCGGGCTGTCAAGGTACCCGTAATCGGCATGGGCGGCATAATGACAGGGGAAAACGCCGCGGAAATGATGCTGGCAGGCGCCGCTGTTGTAAGCGTCGGTACCGCTTCGATTGTTGACCCCTATGCCTGCAAGCGCATCGCCGAAGAGCTCAAAGCATATGGAGAAAAACATGGTATATCCGGGATATCCTCTCTCACGGGCGGTGTTATCGCATGACGAAAATCTACTTTGTGCGCCATGTAATGAGCGAGGGAAACCTCTATCATTTCTGGCAGGGGCAGCAGGATCTGAACATCACCTCTGCGGGAGCAAAACAGCTTGAGCTCCTCGAAAGAGTGTGCGAGAGTCTTGAGTTTGATCAGATCTACTCCTCCGACCTGTACCGGGCAAAGGTCACTGCCGAAAGCGTGCGGGGCAGCCGGGACATGAAGATTATATACGATGTAAGGCTGCGGGAAATATTCATAGGCAGCGAAGAGCTGGAGCCCATCGGCAACACCCGCCGGGACAGACCCTGGATTACCGACAGCTTTAACAATGATTACATGAACTTTACATGCGACGGCGAATCCATGCGCGACGTTTCTGCCCGCATGGAGGAAATTATTGACGAGATCGCCCTTTGCCACGAGGGGGGATCGGCGGCGGTGGTGACCCACGGAGGCTCAATAAAGGCCTATCTTATTACTCACGCCGTCAACGCTGTCCCTAAGCTTTCCTCAAACGCCTCCGTCACTACGGTAATTTATGAAAACGGCAAAGTCACTGTGACAGACGTCAACTGCGAAGCCTCTGTTATGTCCGAGAATCCCTATGAAAGCCCCGCAGGCCAGCTTTATTTCAGAGCCGCCGACTATAACAGGGATTTTGAGGAGATAGGCGAATGCGGTACCGACTCCTGGTACGCCATATACGGCAATATAAACGATTTTGACAAGTCCGCATTCATGAAAAACGTAAAGGGCATCCTGGAGGCGGACCCTTTAAGCGGCTACTTCGCCTATCAGGGAGACAACGTGGCGGGGCTTGTGCTCATGGACACCCGCCAACAGGATGAAGCCGACGTAGGGCATATAGCATTGGTTTACATGAAGCCCGATTACCGACACAAGGGTTATGGCGCTCAGCTCATCGGCAAAGCATTAGTATTCTACCGTAAAAAAGGGATGAAAGCGCTGCGGCTGAACGTGGCAAGATGCAACAAGTCAGCCCAGGCCTTCTACAAAAAGCACGGCTTTGAGCTGACTCCTAAATCAAAACATACGCTGTCGAGAAATCTTGTGATGAAAAAAAACATTGAAGTCCCGGGACTGCAGTAACGTCATACTTCAGTGAAAAACTGCCCCCGCCAGTCGATAATGTCCTTTGTCTCCCGGAAGCAGGGGTTTTTAAGGAAATCGTCACTGTAGTTTCCGCAGAGCATGGGATGCCTGGAGGGATAGATTTTTCCCTTTTTTATAATCTCCCCGTAGCTTATGGCATCACTGCCCCAAAGGAAGAAAATGATGCCCTCTCTGTCGATAAACCTTATCAGTTCCCTGGAAAATTCCTTCCATAGCGTCCTGTGGGAGCCGGGTTTTCCCACCGCGCAAGTCAGATATGTATTGAGAAACAACACTCCCTGCTCCTCCAGGCTGTCGAACAGTCTGTTCGGGGGCAGAATTTTAAATTCCCCGGATTCTATCCTTTTCTTTATCTCCCCGTAGCTTTCTTCCCCCTCGTATGCCATGTATATCGCCCGGAGGATGTTTCGCATGGAGGACTGTCTTATAGGCTCAAGCCAAGAGCTGAGATTTCCCACTTCAAAAGACCGCCCTGTGGCAGCGCCTTTTTGAGGGTAAGGGTCTTGCCCTAAAACCACCACTTTCACCCTATCAAGGTTCACACGGGAAAAGCGAAGCACATTTTCCCTTTCGGGATTAAATGCTTCGCCGCTTGCTTCTATCTTCTCATATATCCTCCAGAGCCTGAGGGAATTTCCCTCCAGGAAATCGCTCCAGGAGGGGTTAACGCTGCTTTTATCGTAAAACGACATGGGATTTCCTTTCAAAATTTACCATATACAAACTGTAATGAAGAGTATGCGTGGGGCCTTGAATATTCATGTATTGAATATTCACCGCATGGGCAAATGTTGCCGTTCAGGAGTAAAATCTTTGAAAATTACGGAGTTTTCCACATTATCCACAGGCTTTTCCACAGAATAAGGCTGCATACAATCTGTAATAACTGTATAAACGATACTAAAACATGCTTATTCGTCTGTCCAACGAACGGTACTGTACCGCCTCGGCGATGTGGGCAACTTCGATATTTTTGCTTCCGGCTATGTCGGCAATGGTTCTGGAAACGCGGAGTATCCTGTCGTGGGAGCGGGCGGTAAGACCCATTTTCACAAAAGCCCGGCGCATAAACTCCTCCGCATCCTGCCTCAGAGGACACATTTCCGCCATAAGGGAGGGAGGAATATAAGCGTTGCAGCTTATGTCCTCATGTCCCTCAAACCGTCTTGTCTGTATTTCTCTCGCTTCGTTTACCCTTCTGCGGATGCTCTCCGAGCTCTCCGCCTTTTTTCTTCTGGACAAGTCATCATACTTCACGCTGGGTACCTCGATATGCAAGTCGATTCTGTCCGCCAGGGGACCCGATATTTTCGACTGATATTGGGCGACCGATTTTTCGGAACAGTTGCACTTCCCCGAGGGGTGACCGTACCAGCCGCAACGGCAGGGATTCATTGCGCACACCAGCATAAACCGGCTGGGGTATGTGACGGTTCCCGAAACCCTTGTGACGGTGACAGAGCCGTTTTCCATAGGCTGGCGCAGTATTTCCAATGATTCGGAGGTAAACTCCGGAAACTCATCGAGAAACAGCACTCCGTTGTGTGCAAGAGAGATCTCCCCTGGATGTGGTATCCGCCCTCCTCCGGAAAGACCTGTGGAGGATACGGTATGGTGGGGAGCTCTGAACGGACGCTCCCATATCATGGGGTTTGTTTTGGAGGTAAGCCCCGAAACAGAGTATATTTTCGTAGTTTCCAGCGATTCCCGCTTCGTCATAGCTGGTAGGATCGAGGGCAGGCGGGAAGCAAGCATGCTCTTTCCCGAGCCGGGAGGTCCGATAAGCAGAATATTGTGCCCTCCGGCGGCAGCGATCTCCAGAGCCCTCTTCGCCGATTCCTGACCCATAACATCAGCGTAGTCAAGCCCCTTATGTGTGTTCTCATCCGGCTTCCATTCCGGTACCGGGGAGATCACATTGTATCCCGACAGATGATCCAGAAGCTCCTGCAGGGAGTTGAGAGGATAAACTTCTATATCCGAAGCAAGGGAGGCCTCGTTCGCGTTTTCCGCCGGGCAGAAAAGCTTCTTTATTCCCAAAGTTGGAGCCGCCATAGCCATGGGAAGAACTCCCGCGGCGCTTCTCAGCTCTCCGTAAAGGGACAGCTCCCCGATAAAAGCAGCGTCAGGAGGCAACGGCGGCAGATTGCCGTGCTTCTGCAGGATACTGAGAGCTATAGGAAGGTCATACACGGCGCTCTCCTTCCTTGTATTGGCAGGCGCCAAGTTGACGGTTATTCTGTTTGCCGGGAAAGGAAAACCGCAGTTTTTTATAGCAGAGCGCACTCTCTCTCTGGCCTCCCGCACAATGGCACCGGGAAGCCCCACTACATC
>JAAZBA010000218.1 GCA_012514045.1 Clostridiales bacterium
ATACGGTTATCATTGTCCTTTTTACGCTCTATTACTTGATTTACCATAGCCGGCAAGCCGAGATAAACGATATTTCTTACAATCTCCGAAGAATCCCCCACTTCCGCCAGCTCAAATGAGGCAGCGATCGAGGCAAGAGACATCTCCAGGGTATCTTTGACCTCCTGTTTTCTCTCCTCATCAGTCATATCAGGAAACCTTGACAGCACCGCGTTATAACTTCCCTCTTTTTTATCCTCATCCATATCATCGCAGGCATCGAGGATATATATAAACCTTCCCAGCTGCCTGAGCATGCTTGACAGCACCCGACGGTTTTTCTCGCCTTTGCATATCATGCTCAAATGCTCTATGGAATCAGAGAAAGCGGAGGCCGCTCTGTCTAGGGATGTCTCTCCCCTCTCCTCAAGCTTGTTTAGCATTGTTATACCGCTTATCGCGGCTTGAGCCTCATTGCTTCGGCATGCTGCAGCCTTAGTGAACTTCCCTCTTACTATACGTCTCAGAATCCGGTAAAATAACCTTTTTAGACCCTTACTGTCCCTTACTCTGTCATCGAGCTTAAGCCAAAGGTAAATAATGCTTACGTCCGCGGCATATTCAAGCTCAGAAGTCGCTGCTATACAGCTTTTCTTTTTTACAGGTGACACAATGCATCTTTTTTTGCACCTTTTGCACGCTGTGTCGTTGGCTCCTATGGCGAAAAGCGCCAGAAAACACATATCAAAAGTCAGCGCCAAACGGTATATTGCTCCATACCGCTTTCTTATGGTGTGGCAGAGTCCGCAATAGACTGCCCGAAAGGCTTCATATTCTTTTATCCTCAGCTCAGGCTTGAAAGGTCTAATATATCCTGTCATCTCCTCAGACTCTCCGGAATATCAATTATCTCAATTATCCTTGCTCTGAAGGATTTTTTGTATCTTTTGCTTATCAGCACAGCAATCCCTATTCCTGCGGCAAAACCTGTAATTGCCGCCGTTACAGACAACTTATTCCCCAAGCTAAGCACCCATTCAGCGATGCCGTAGAAGGCGATAAAAAGCGCTATGGGGAGAATATACAGTATCCCCGCTCCGGTAAGCAACATACCTGTACCTGTTTCAACCGTTACGATATCTCCTTCTTTTGCTCCCGCGCTGTTTTCGACCTCTGCCTTAAGGGTTCCGCCGTCACACAGACGGCACTCTCCGCAGCTATGTCCGCAGGCGCTCGCTCTCTCTATTTCAACCACTGCCGTACCATCTGATTTTAGGGACACAACAGTTGCGATCCTGTTCATCCGAAGATTACCCTCCTGCGGTTCCCGCCTCCATGGGCGGAGGCGATACATTGAATATAATGCTGTAGTCAGACAGAGCCGCTACCCCTTCCGCTGATTCATCTATCACCGCGGTTGCAGAAACTATTTGGCGACCGTTTTTAATATTTAAGCCGTCAAGATTCGCAACAAGCGTTATATCGTCCGGCGACAGAGATTTAAGGCTCTCCTTAGGTCCTCTTACTGTCACCACAACAAGCATGCTCTCAATCTCAATTACTACATTGTCCGGCGGATTAAGTATGTCGATATTTGTTACGTTGAGTTGTGCTGTGTCGATATCTTTAAAGGATATGAAGTAATGTGCTTCTTCAAGCTCCTCAGTAGATGTCACACCCTCGGGCAGAACAATTTCGAAGGTACCCTCCGTGGACAATATAAAGTCATCGAGTGAGACTTCTCCGATTGATATGCTCTCAAGGGCGTTAACCTGCTTCGCCGATCCGACTATTTCCACGCTCTGAGGCTCGATTCTCACCTGTGCAGAGCTTGCCGGAGCTCCCGCTCCGTCTTTTAGCTCAAGGATAAGAGGTACAGACTTTGTCTTTTCAACCGTTACCTCAAGGGTGACACGCTTGTCCACTTTTGTTATGGTTTTGCCGGTGACCTCCTTGCCTTCAGCATCAACTATTGTATACTCCAACGAGCCCTTATAATCACTGTTAAGACGGACACTGTTCACAGAAATGACTACTGATTCCGCCGCTTGAATTTCGCTGCTTGCGCCGGAAATTTTAACCATCGCCGGATCTGTCTTCATCTCCGTGAAACGCAGGCTTGAGTCCACCTTGCCCTCAATCTTTATATCTGATACCGGCAGCTCCTTTTCGATTACCTCATCCAAGTTTATTGTAATCATGCCAGGGGTTCTGCTCTTAACAACCACGTCATCAAAGGCGGAGATATCATAGGATACCTTATACTCTCCGGGTTTCTCAAAGCGAGAGATATCAGCCCTTATCGTAATGTTGTCCTGTGACACTCCCATAAGAGCCTCGATTGAACCGTGTAACTCAAGGTCAACCTTGGGTTCTGTGTTTCCTATCATTATCAGTTTGTGATCCGCAAGCAGCTCCTGCTGACCTATAAACTGAATCGGTATGCCGTAGAAATTGGCGCTTCTCTCCTGGTTCTCCGTCGTGATTACCACAAACCACAGCACTATTGCCGCGAGAATCGACGCAATCCACAGGAAAATATCGTGTTTCTTCATCCATTTCATTATTTTTCACGCACCTTCCTGATACCCTTCTTCTTCTCCTTTTCTACCTCTTCTAAGGACAGCTCGCGACGCAAAAAGTTTTCAAGCGATTCCGGAGAAAGTTTTCTCTTTATCTGTCCGTTTATCGCCGTACTGATAATTCCTGTCTCCTCGGAGACTATGACCGACACCGCATCTGTATGCTCTGTTATTCCTATTCCGGCTCTGTGTCTTGTACCCAGCTCCTTTGCCAAGGTTTCGTCTATGGAGAGGGGCAACACGCAGCCTGCCGCCAGGATTCTTCCGTCCCTTATAATCATCGCGCCGTCGTGGAGGGGTGAATTGATAAAGAAGATATTTTTAATAAGCTCGCTTGTGGGCTTCGCGTCAAGGATCGTGGCAGCCTTTATAATGTCCTCCATCTTTGTCTTTCGCTCAAATACAATCAGCGCGCCGGTTCTTGACCATGACATGGATGAGCAAGCGTCCACAACTTCCCTTATCATTATGTGTATCTCTGTGGTCGC
>JAAZBA010000179.1 GCA_012514045.1 Clostridiales bacterium
AAAGAAGCGAAAATTTTGTCCATGATACCTATAGGCAACGACAGGCACACAAGGCTCACACTGGAATGCCAGGGGCTTACATATGACTCAGTACTGTTCGGCGTATGTTCTGATGACCTTCCAATGGTGGAAGATGACATAGTGGATATTATATTCACTCCCGATATAAACAACTTCCGTGGAAAGAGTGTACAGCTTATCCTCAAGGATATACAACGTTGTGAGAGTGATTTGCGTCAGGATGAGCGGGACGACGAGCTGTATGATCGCTTTACTCGCAATGAAAATCTTACCTCTGCTGAAGCTGCCAGAATCAGACCTGTACGCAAGGAACTTGTGGCGGTATGGAGGGGAGTCAACAGGCACGCATCAGAGGGAATGCTGAAAACCGATATTACAAAGCTTCAGGGAAAGCTAAGACAGGAATCCGGAACGGAGCTTAACAGGGCAAAGCTTCTGATTGCCCTTGACGTATTCTCTGAATTAGGATTGTTTGTTCATGAAGTAACAGACAATATACTTATTGTATACACAAGGAAAGTTTCCCGGAAAGCGGACATCAGCACATCAATGATACTCAGAAGACTCAAGGCCTTTGAATAAAATTAGAAAGGGGTGACGCTGCCATGACTCAGACCGAGATCAACAAAAGATTTTTTGACATGCTTGAAAGAAGCACCTTTTCTCAGTCCGATGAGGATTTGCTGCGCCGCGCCTTTGAATACGCAAACGAGCACCATATAAACCAGAAAAGAAAAAACGGAGATCCTTATATAACTCACCCTGTTGAAGTTGCGTTTCTGCTCTGTGAAATGGGAATGGATACCGATACAATAGCCGCGGGAATCCTCCACGATGTTGTAGAGGATACTGACGCGTCATACAGTGACATCAAGAGCAGATTCGGGAATCAGGTAGCTATGCTTGTTGACGGTGTTACGAAGCTTACCCACCTCCCCTATGAGACAAAGGAGGAGGAGGAGATGGAAAACCTGCGCAAGATGTTCATGGCTATGGCTCAGGACATAAGGGTTATTATTATAAAACTTCTTGATCGTCTCCACAATATGCGCACTCTGGAGTTTATGAAGCCGGAGAAGCAGAGGGAGATTTCTTTCGAAACGATGATGATATATGCCCCCATAGCTCACAGACTTGGTATGAACAAGGTAAAGGTTGAGCTTGAGGATATTTCCATAAGCTATCTCGATCCCATAGGTTGCGAGGAAATCATGAATTACCTCGAAAGCTCTGCGGAGGAGAGAAGCAGTTTCCTTTCCACCATAATCAAGAAGATTTCAGAGCGTCTCGCTCAAAGCAATATCCAATGCAAGGTTGAGGGCAGAGTAAAGCACCTCTACGGCATATACAGAAAGATTTACATGCAGTACAAGGACATAAGCGAGGTTTATGACATATATGCCGTGCGTGTAATCGTTAATACTATAAACGACTGTTATAACGTGCTGGGAATTGTACATGATCTGTTTCGTCCTATGCCGGGACGCTTCAAGGACTACATC
>JAAZBA010000058.1 GCA_012514045.1 Clostridiales bacterium
ACTCAATGATTATGAGGATAACTGGTATTCCAAGTTTGCTGCAATGGAAACGGCTATGGCAAAGCTTCAGAGTAATGCCAGTGCAGTAACAAGTCTGCTTGGCGGCTGATAGAGACGGAGGATTAAGATATGGCAGTACCCAGCGCATATGCACAATATAATAACAGCAAAGTATTAACAGCTTCTCCGGCAGAGCTTACCCTGATGCTTTATGATGGGGCGATTAAGTTTTGTAATATTGCACTTTTGGGAATAGAGCAGAAGGATATTGAAAAAGCTCATGTGCACATTGTGAAGGCACAAAAGATTGTGGATTATTTCCGCCAGACCCTTGATATGAAGTACGAGGTGGCAAAGGATTTTGACCGGGTTTATATTTACTTAGAGCAGCGTCTGCGTGAAGCAAATATGAAGAAGGACAAAGAAATTCTGGAAGAAGTAACGGAACATTTGCGTTCCATGCGTGACACTTGGAAGGAAGTAATGCGTCTGAACAGAGAGAAAGGGACAGCGTAATGGAAAGTCAGTTGAATATTCTTTCAGAGAGCCTGGATAAGAAATTAGAAGTGCTTAAGGAAATTCAGATGTACAATGAAGAGCAGGAGAAAAGTTTTACCTGCGGTCAGGCGGATTTGGATAACTTTGATGCCGCTGTAGAGAAAAAGGGACAGCTCATTGAAAAACTGCAGAGGCTGGATGCCGGATTTGAGACCATGTACGCAAGGCTGTCTGAAGAACTTAAGGGAAACCGAGAGAAGTATGCGGAGCAGATCAAAGTGCTGAAGCAAAAGGTTTCGGAAGTGACAGAGCTTAGTGTGACTGTGCAGGCTCAGGAAAAACGGAATAAGAAGCTTGTGGAAGAGTATTTTGCCAAGGAGAGGGAAGGAATCCGTTCCAATCGTAAGACTTCCAAGGCAGCATACGATTATTATAAAAATATGAATCGCTCCAACTATATACCGCCTCAATTTATGGATAGTAAAAAATAAGAGTTAAGGTTTTAGTGCGCACCTGCGAAAGCAGGTGCGCACTTTATTGGTATATTTTGGGTGATTTTGGGAATGTATTACTGTATGAAGAAGAAAAAAGTTTTGTACAGTATTATTATTTTGGTGATGGTGACGGTAGTGCTTTTGTATTTATGGGAACTTTGTGCGGAAGGAGGGGCCCATTATACACCGGATTATCCTATGGTGAGTTTGCGGCCTTATGTGGAAAAGGAGGAGCTTGCTAAGGAGGATTATAAGTTTTTGTTTGAACAGACAGGTCTGGGAAAGCCTGCGATAGATACTCTTTGGGAGGAGGGGAGGCAGGAAGAAATTATTAGCGTACAGGAATGCTTCTTTGAGAAGGTGACCGTGACATGTGAAAATAACACAGTTATTTCCAAGGAAGAACGCCTGTGTAAAGATGGAGAAAACTATAAAGTATATATTCCGGTGATAGAGGAAGGGGATATACTGATAACCTTTAGTACTCACGTTTTTGGCTGGCGGGTGGGACACGCGGCACTTGTGGTAGATGCGGTAAATCAAAGGACGTTGGAGGCACGGGTTCAGGGGACGGATTCGGCTGTGATGACCATGTCTCATTGGCAGGAATATCCTTCTTTTGTGGTACTGCGTCTTAAGGGAGTGCCGTTGGAAGAACGTATGCTGATTGCAGAAAATGCGTTGGATAAACTAAAGGGGATTCCGTATAGTCTGCACGCAGGGCTTTTGGGACAGGGAGAAGGGACTCATTGTTCTCATCTGGTATGGAATGCCTATAAATGTTCAGGCTATGATTTAGACAGTGACGGAAATTGGCCCGTAACCCCCCGGGATATATTTGAAAGTCCGCTTCTTGAGGTGGTGCAGTTATATGGTATGAATCCGGAAGCATTAAAAAAGTATTAATTTTTGTATGTGCTCTTGAAAAAGGGCACGAAATAACGTATATTATTTCTATACACTTATTGTATCAATAGTTTGGAGGAGATAACATGACAAAGGCAGAGATTTTAAAGAAAGAAATTTTAAGACAGTATCGTAGTGTGCGTCAGTTTGCATTGGAGATGGGAATTCCTTACAGTACACTTGTTACAGCATTGGAGCGTGGTATTGAAGGAATGGCTTACGGAACTGTAATCAGAATGTGCGATA
Organism: Clostridiales bacterium; assembly: GCA_012514045.1. GTDB lineage: Bacteria > Bacillota > Clostridia > Oscillospirales > QAMX01 > JAAZBA01. Next base: position 2,145 of record JAAZBA010000058.1, read on the forward strand.
AATTAAGCTTGAATCCGGTAGACTTTTCTTCCTTGGAGAGAGATGCATCTCTGGGAGCACAGCTTTTGGAGAACCGCGTAATGCAGTACTATGTGAAGCTGAATCAGGAAGGCCGTGATAAGATTCTGGAACTTATGGATGACTTTGTTCAGATTGATAAATATAAGGCAAAGGGTAAAAAGAGCAAATAACTTATGAAGTACGATTATCTGATAGTTGGGACAGGCCTGTTTGGGGCTGTGTTTGCCTATGAAATGACAAAAGCAGGCAAGAAGTGTTTATGCATTGATAAACGTGGGAATATTGCCGGCAATATATACACGGAAGAACTGCAGGGAATACAGGTTCACAAATACGGAGCGCATATTTTTCATACCTCCAATAAAGAGGTTTGGGAGTATATCAATCAATTTGCTGACTTCAATCATTATGTGAATTCACCTGTAGCCGTCTGGAAGGATGAATTGTATAATCTGCCCTTCAATATGAATACGTTCAGCAAAATGTGGGGGATTAAGACTCCTGCGGAAGCGAAGGAATATATTGAGAAACAAAAGGCTGACTGTAAGGTGGAGGAACCGAAGAATCTGGAAGAACAGGCACTTTCCCTTGTGGGACGGGATGTGTATGAGAAGCTGGTCAAAGGCTACACCGAAAAACAGTGGGGCAGGGATTGTAAAGAGCTGCCGGCCTTTATTATCAAAAGACTTCCGGTGCGTTTTACCTACGATAATAATTATTTTAATGACAGATATCAGGGAATTCCTATTGGAGGATATACGCAGATTGTGGAAAAGCTTCTTGCTGGTATACCTGTCCGGTTAGGAATTGCATACAAGGAATTTCTGGCAGAAAATGCAGGGAAGAAAGAACAGGATACCTTTGACAAGGTTCTGTACACCGGTATGATTGATGAGTATTTTGATTATTGTCTGGGAGAACTGCAATATCGTTCCCTGCGGTTTGAGGAAGAAGTGGTTGCGGATTGCGATAATTATCAGGGAAATGCGGTAGTGAATTATACGGAGCGCGAGATTCCCTACACCAGAATTATCGAGCACAAGCATTTTGAATTCGGTCAGGGCAAAGGAACTGTCATAACCAGAGAGTATCCTGCCAATTGGGAGAAGGGCGATGAGCCTTATTATCCCATCAAT
>JAAZBA010000121.1 GCA_012514045.1 Clostridiales bacterium
ATCGGAGGCATCCTGCCGTTTCTCGTCGTCGGATTTATCGTGCCCGCCCTTTCCACAAGGGAGCTTGACGTGCTTACCTTCGGAGAGGAGCAGGCCAAATCCATGGGAGTGGAGACAGAAAAGGTGAAGTGGCTTCTTTTGTGCTCCGCGTCACTGCTTGCGGGTTCCTCCGTGGCATTTACAGGAATTATAGGTTTTGTGGATCTCATTGTGCCCCATATCGTAAGAAGAATTTTCGGCTCCGCCCATAAATATGTGATTCCCATGTGCATGGTCTGCGGCGGTATATTCACTGTCATAGCGGATCTTATCGCCCGAACGCTTGTAGCCCCCTCGGAGCTTCCGGTGGGAGTGATAAGCGCGCTGTGCGGAGCGCCATTCTTCATGTATGTTTATTTCAGAAAGAGAAAATAGAGCTATGACTATGCTTAGCGTTCGCTCGCTGTATGCGGGCTACGGAGACATAGACGTCCTCTGGGACGTCTCCTTTGATATAGGCGAGGGTGAATTTTTCACCGTGATCGGAGCCAACGGCTGCGGAAAGACAACTCTTCTCCGTGCTGCCTCAGCTATGCTTCCCTACAGCGGAAGCATAAAGCTTTGCGGAAACGAGGTCTCCTCCCTTTCAAGAAGACAATTAGGTCGCCTCACCTCCATGCTGACCCAGCTGTCTGACGCCCACTTCCCCTTTACCGTCTACGATACCGTGGCATTGGGGCGTTACGCCCACAGGAGCGGTCTTCTCTCCTCTCTGTCCTCCGAAGACAGGAAAATAACCGAGGAGATGCTCAGGCGTATGGATTTATACGACATACGGGACAGGTTGATAACAGAGCTTTCCGGAGGTCAGCTCCGGAGGGTTTTTCTCGCCCGCACATTGGCACAGGAACCGAAGCTTGTAATGCTGGACGAGCCTACAAATCATCTGGATCTGAAATATCAGCTGTCTCTCCTTGACTATCTGCAGGAATGGATAAGCGACACCGGTTCCTCGGTGCTGGGGGTGCTCCACGATCTGAATATCGTCAGGACATATTCTCACCGTGTCATGATTATGTCTGAAGGCAGAAACATACTGTGCGGCGAAACATCGGAGGCATTGCGTTCAAAGGAGCTTTCCGAGGCATACGGAGTTGATATAAGAGCCTTCATGGTGGACGCGCTTGAAAAATGGAAATAATCCCGAAGCTCTTTGCTTCGGGATTATTATATTTCCCTTGACAACACTTGCCTCTGAGGATACAATTATTTGGAAACTGATTTTAATGAAGGCATATTCATAAAGCGGTGACTTTGCTTGGAGGCATAGAATGAAGAAAAACAGAGAGCTTTGGAGGACCATTGCCGTTCTCATCTGCGACATAGCCATGGCAATACTGGAATTCTACGCCTTAACGAGATGCTACAAAAGCTCAGGTTGGCGTATGCTTCGGTACTATACCCAGGACTCCAATCTGCTTGCCTTCGAGATAGCTGTTATTTGCGCTATGGTGACGATAATCTGCCTGTTTAAGGGGAAAAGAGAGCCTCCTGAATGGACAAAACACTTGCGGCACACCGCCGTCACCTGCCTCATGGTGACGTTCCTTGTGGCGTGCCTTGTGATTGTGCCCTCAGACCCGAGGGAAAGTTTTTATAGCTTTATGATTACAGGCGACAATATCTATATACACACTCTTTGTCCTCTCCTGATGCTGACGTACCATCTGGCGTTCACCGGATTTCGGAAGTACAGGTTCCGCCACGCGGTTTTCACCGGCATCCTCACGGTGCTGTACGGCTCAGTCAATCTGTGCCTTGTGTACCAGAGGAAGCTCCCTCCACCATATCCATTCTTCAACGTCCACGGACAAAAATGGTACATAACAACACTATATGCCATTGCCATCCCTTTCGGAAGCATGCTTCTGGCGTATGTGATAGGTAAACTGGGTATTCGGAAAAGACGGGATTCAATCCCCCTTTAGTAAAGAGGGATTGAATCCCGCTCAACAAAATATGCGCATCAAAAGCCACCGGCCAACAACCGTAGGCTTTTATTCTAATCCTTAAACTGGGCGTTGTACAGTACCGCGTACTCTCCATCCCGGGCAAGGAGCTCTTCGTGATTGCCTCGCTCTATTATGCCCTCATCGGTCATTACAAGGATTTCATCTGCCCTGCGGACGGTGGACAAGCGGTGGGCTACAACAATCGTGGTGCGTCCGCTGGACAGCTCCTCCAAGGAGCGCTGGATCATTGTCTCCGTTATATTGTCAAGGGAGCTGGTAGCTTCGTCAAGAATGACGATAGGGGGATTCTTTAAAAATACCCTCGCGATAGCCACCCTCTGCTTCTGACCTCCGGATAGCTTTACGCCGTGCTCGCCTACGTAGGAATTATATCCATCTTCAAGGGTGAGGATGAAATCATGGATCTTTGCCCGTTTTGCCGCCTCGTAAACCTCTTCCTTTGTGGCGTCAGGGCGTCCATAGGCGATGTTTTCATATATAGAGCCTGTAAACAGGAACACTTCCTGCTGAACAATACCGATATTCTCTCTCAAGCTCCTGAGAGTTATATCCTTTATGTTCTTGCCATCGATATATATATCCCCATCGTCCACATCGTAAAATCTGGGAAGCAGGCGGCAAAACGTGGTCTTTCCTCCGCCGGAGGGTCCCACAAGAGCCACCGTCTTTCCCGGCTCCACATGAACTGATATATCTTTGAGCACACTGGAGTCCTTGTCGTAGCTGAAAGTGACGTTTTTAAACTCAATCTCACCTTCCACGTTGTCAAGGTCACGAGCGCCGGGGCTGTCTTCCTCCGCAGCAGTGTCCATAAGATCTGCAAAGCGGTTAAAGCCACTCATTCCGTTCTGATATTGCTCAATGAAGCCTATCAGGCGGCGTATGGGACTCAGGAAAGAATTGATATACAAAAGATAAGCCGCAAGGTCACCGAAATTGATATGACCGTGATAACAGAACAGGCCTCCCGCCACAAGCACCACCACATGCATAGAGTCAAGTATCAGGGTGTTGCCGGAGTGGAACTCCGCCATGACCTTGTAGGCTCTTGCCCTGGCGCCCACATAGGAGATGTTTCGCTCTTCGAAACGTTCGTTTTCATAGCTGTCGTTGGTGAAAGCCTTGGCTACGCGGATGCCAGAGATGCTGTTCTCCAGCGCGGCGTTTATGTTCGAAACCTCCTCACGGGTCTCACGGAAGGCGTTGCTGAGCTTAATCCGCAGCTTGAAGGTGAAGAATACAGCGAAGGGAAGCATTACAAATATGATAATGGTCAGATACAGGTTAATGTTCGCAAGGATGATAAAAGAACCGATGAGCATTATAAAAGAGATAAACAGATCCTCCGGACCGTGGTGAGCAAGCTCGGTTATTTCGTGGAGACCGTTTATAACCCTTGACATGATAGAGCCGGTTTTGTTCTCGTCAAAGAATGTAAAGGGCAACTTCTGAAGCCTTGCGAACACATCTCTTCGCATATCCGCCTGCATGCGCACGCCCACAATATGCCCGAAGTACTGCACAATGTACGACAGTACCGCTTTCAGGATATAGATAAGCAAAAGGGCCACACACCAGGCCACAATCAGCCACAATTCCCGGTTTGGGATATAGACGTTGATTATGCTCCTTGTCACCATGGGATAGAACAGGTCGCAGCCTGCCATGATAAAGGCGCAGACCATGTCAAGAGTAAACAGCTTCAAATGCTTCTTGTAATATGATATAAAGCGCTTGATATTTGCCATAGCCGCATTAACGCTCCTTTTTAGTTTGAGATATAACTATTATACAGTACCGCCGGCAAATTTTCAAGGCTTTAAGAAAATGTTTGAAAATTCATGATGAAATTTCCCTCAATCCGGAGTATAATATAATATATACATCACATACATCCGGAAAACAGGAGAATCAGAAAAAATGATTATAGATTTCCATGTTCATTGTTTTAACGATCATATCGCCGCCCGCGCCATAGAGAAGCTCTCCCGCACAGCAGATATTCCCGCCTACACAGACGGAACCGTGGCAGACACAAGAGAAAAAATGAGGCTTTGGGGGATCGATATGGCGGTGGTTCACAGCATCGCTACAACCGTATCCTCCCAGCCCAAGGTCAACGAGTTCGCACTGTCCCTGCTGTGTTACAATGACCTCATACCCTTCGGAAGCGTGCATCCTAACGCTCAGGACGCAGTGTATGAGATACGGCGTCTTCATGACGCGGGGATAAAAGGCATAAAGCTCCATCCGGAGTATCAGGGCTTTGATATCGATGACGAAAAAGCGTACCCCATATATGAAACTATCGCCTCCCTCGATATGGTGATGCTGTTCCACGGTGGATTTGACGCGGCATATCCCACCTCCCTAAGAGCATCTGCCGAAAAGTGCGCCCGTATGCTTGACTCTTTCGAGGGAGCGAAAATCGTGCTTGCCCATTTGGGAGGCATGAGAGAGTGGGACAAAATCGAAACCCTTATCGCCGGACGCGATGTATACATGGATCTGTCCATGCTTCCCGGCTATCTTGAGCCGGAAAAGGCAAAAAATATCATAAAACTCCACCCTTCCTCACGCCTCCTCTTCGGCACCGACTGCCCCTGGTGCACCGCGCCGAGGATAATTGAGTATATGAACGCCCTCGACCTGACAAAGGAAGAGCAGAAGCAGATATACCACGAAAACGCAGCGCGGATACTCAATATGTGAACCGGACGGAAGAAAAAATAGTGAATTTATCTTGACATAGAGGCAGAAACGTTATAGAATATAGAGTAGGTATTTACCTTTGAGATATATGTTTTTAAGAGTTGTGAGTCAAGCACATCCCTTTAAGGATTTATCTCTACATATAGTAGCATATATTTATTATGAAAGCAGATAAGGAGGAAGATTGGTATCGATTGGAAAATAATCATTATTACAGCTGTTACAGCCGTTGTCGCCATGGCGATTTCCGGCTTTGTAATGTACAAGATCGGCTATAATTACAGAAAAAAGATAGCCGAAAAGGAAATAGGCGGTGCCGAGGCGGAAGCCAAAGAGATCGTGGAAGCCGCCACAAAGCAGGCAGAGGCGAAAAAGCGCGAAAGCATCGTTGAAGCCCGGGAGGAGATACACCGTCAGAGAGCAGAGCTGGAGCGTGAGGTAAAGGAACGCCGTTCCGAGCTTTCCAAGTCCGAGCGCAGGCTCCAGCAGAAGGAAGAGTCCCTGGATCGCAAGCACGACTCCCTGGATCAGAAGGAAGAGACTCTCAAACAGAAAATCAAGGAAAACGAGCAGGAAAACGAAGAGATCAAGAAGCTGAAGGCAGCCGAGCAGGAGATTCTCGAAAAGCTCAGCGGCTTCACAGCGGAGGAAGCGAAGGAATACCTTATAAAGACTGTAGAGGCGGAAGCCCGTCAGGAGTCCGCAATAAGGCTTATGGAAATCGACGCGCAGCTCAAGGAAGAAGCTGACGACAGAGCAAGAAATTACATATCTTTAGCCATCCAGAAATGCGCCGCGGATCATGTGTCTGAAGTTACCGTATCCGTAGTTCCCCTGCCCAACGACGAAATGAAAGGCCGTATAATCGGCCGTGAGGGACGCAATATCCGCGCTCTTGAAACACTCACAGGCGTTGATCTTATAATTGATGACACACCGGAGGCAATAACACTTTCAAGCTTTGATCCCGTCA
>JAAZBA010000284.1 GCA_012514045.1 Clostridiales bacterium
ATACCGAAACCGCGGAAAACGCCCTCTGGATACTGTGCTCGAATTTGCTTCTTTTGTTAGACATGAGCCTTAGTTGTACATTTTTGTTAACCATTTCATGCATGCATACCGGCAAGTGGTTTCCGTGCCCGCGATGTACCTGGACACAAATGACACATTTACCATGAATACTGCAATCAGCTTTGCACGGGCAATAATCCTGACCGTTTTTCATAGCCTCTTTTAGCTGATTAAGAAACTCCCCTTGTAGTTTTGCACCCAAGTCGTTGTTGCCTTCTAAAAAAGCCTGCATCGCGCGGCATTCCGTTTCATTAAAATCTATTATCATGTCGTTCCACCAACACTTTTGTCATAATCTGCTTTTGACGACACATCCTCGCCGAGATTTATTTTTTCACTTCCGCTCTATAAGCGGCATTTCGGTCATTCGCAAGGTCGTACAGCCGAACGGCACCAGTTTTATCCTGCGCTTTTCGCCGGCGGGCGTTTCAGATTCCGGAAAAGTCGAGCAAACGCCGTCATATTCCCGCCAATCGAGCGGGTACATCCAGGTTTCAAGAGAAATCGGCGGATTTTGACGGTCGAATGGGATATCCGGCATCGGATGTTCTGATTCTTCGAACTTTGACGAAGCAAATCCGAAGCCCCATTCAGACGCCGGAGTTATTATCCAATCGCAGAACGGGAATTTCCGCTCAACTCCGTCGCGCTCATATTCAAGCATTTTAACATCAGCCTTGATCGGCAATGAATAGAACAGCGGTCCGCGGCGGACACAGTAAAGTCCGCTTGGACGGAGGATGAGCTTCGGCTCAAATTTGAGATTCAGTTGAACCGTGTCCTGATCTTTCCATTTCCGCTCAATTTTTGTGAAACGTCCCGGCTTGACTTCGGTTTTTCCGTCCGGAGTTATCAATACCGCCTTTTCGGCGCTCGCCGGCACTCTAATCTTAAGTGCGAATTTGACCGGCTTTGAGACTACGACTACAACCTTTATCTTGTCGCGGAATGGATAATCAGTGTCAACTGAAATAGCGACATCTGCGTCTTTATGACTGTCCGTTACGCTCACCGGGCAGAGGGAAGTGATGGCAAAACCGTTTTTGTATTTCATTATGGCAGAGCGGGCGAACTTCGGCCAGCCCTGGTTGAAATTGGCGGTGCAGCAGCCGTAATTCGGTTCAAGACCAAACATATGCGCATCTCCACCGTTTGAGCTGAAGGGTTGCTTCCCGTCCTCGATAAACGAGCAGTTGACTTGATTTATAAGTCTGTCATACTGATGGCTGTTCATGTCAGCTGATATTGCCGTCGCGAGGTCGTTAAAGGCAGCCTCCTCAATCTTATCGCCCCAGAAAGCGTTGCCTCCGATACGCATAAGCTCTTCATAGCTGTAAATAGCCTCAACTATTGAGCAAAGCTCAGAACCGCGTATTGGTGATGTGCCGGCAAGACATTCGTCTCCGCTGAAATGCCCGGTGGCAGAGCCATGAAGACGGTTCAGCTTTTTATACATGAATTTAGCGAAATCATCAGGATCTTCGCCGGTAAACGTTGACATAACGGCTCTGGATTTCAGCGCCATGGCGGTGTTTACGACATGAGCCAGATGCAGCCAGTATTTTTCCGGCTCAACGGTTCCGGGGTCAGTATTGCGCCAGAGCCGCTCGTAATCAAGCCCGTATGCTGAAAGTGTAAACGCCATCTCCTCAAGCCACGGCTCAGGTTTTCTTGCATAAATCCAGTTTATCGGTATCAGGCACTCGAACCACCTTGAGGTCGCCCAACCGAACATGACCGCGGATTTTACATGACCTAAAAGCTGACGGAGCGCTTTTTCGACGACCAGCTCTATACGGTCGTCAAAAGTCGCCTCATACCATTCCACTAGCACCTTCAGGATAAGAAAAGCTGCCCAGATATCATAGCCTTTCCGTTCTTCTTTTTCACAGGGGCAGATCCAGCCGTCTTCATCTTGACTATCGATAATTGCGTCAATATATCTTTTCGCCCGCATTTTCAAGCCGTCATCATCGAGCAGGAAAGCCAGCGGAATGAAGCCGTCCAACCAGTAAGGAACACGCTCCCATCCTTCGCGGTCTCCGCCGATCCATTTTGAGTCACGGACATCCGGCCAGATAAGATCCAGATGCCCCGAAAGCCCGTCGGCCTGTACTTTGAGCTGCTTATATAGCCATCCCGTCGGCCGGACAGCGGAGGCGGACAGATAGCTGTAAACCGGATAATTGTTCTTTTTCATGACATTCACCTCAATAAAAACAATGTAAGCAATTCCTATATACATATTTATTATACGATTTTCCAGTCAAAAGTCAAGGAAAATTAATAATTAATATTGTAAATCAATGTTGTCAAATGATATGATCCATTGCAGATAGAAAAACGAAAAGAATATAGCAATCAATACTCTGCGCGGTAGCTTATATGGCTTATGGTTATTCATATAGCATTTGACACAGACTTTTCTCTATTCTGAGTCACATCATCTTATATCATACTATCATCCGACTTCACCCTTGAATCATAAAAATCTTTTTAAACCTAAAAGAAAAGACTTATTGTCTGCACAAATTTTATAATGCAAACAATGAGTCTGATAAGTTAATGTAACTACTCAATTATAGCCTACGCAGATAAAATTATAATCAAATGGTTCCTTTTATAAATATTATTATTCTATCCAGCCATAGCGTCCTTTAAGTTCTACAAACCTAACCATTTCTACTGTTTTAGTTTTGATTTCACCATTATCTGTCTTTGTAATAAGTTTGAGCTCCTGCATAGCTGACGAACCTATTGGAATAACCATCCTGCCGCCATTTGCCAATTGATTAACCAATTCATCCGGCAAAACACCTGCTGCCGCGGTCACCATAATTCTGTCATATGGAGCATGCTCTCGCCATCCGTTGCTGCCGTCTCCGACTTTATAATAGATGTTCGAAAAATCCAATGCTTCCAACCTCTTTTTTGCTTTTTCCATCAACTCATCAATTCTTTCCACTGTATAAACCTGCATTGACATCTTTGCAAGAATAGCTGTCTGAAAGCCTGAACCGGTTCCAATTTCCAGCACATTACTATCTTTTTCCGGTTCCAGAAGCCGTGTCATTTCCAAAACGAGGCTGGGCTGTGAAATTGTTTGCCCGAAGCCTATGGGCAAAGGGCCGTCTAAACCAGCATATTTTTTCATGTCACCCTCGACAAAAAAAGATCGATCCAACGAACGGAAATACGCTACAAGCTCCTGCTGATCCATAACTATTCACCTCAATTCTTGCTAAAAATTACTAGTTGAACAACTCTCATCAATAATCAGTCTGTACAACTAAGGCTCATGTCTAACAAAAGAAGCAAATTCGAGCACAGTATCCAGAGGGCGTTTTCCGCGGTTTCGGTATCCCCTATGTGGCCGTTGCGTATTATAGTGGATCAGCCACCGATCCAG
>JAAZBA010000355.1 GCA_012514045.1 Clostridiales bacterium
ATTATGACGGGAATGGTAATGGGCAAGCAGGATATAATAAAGATTTTGAAAGCACCAAAGGCATATATTGCTTCCCTAATTCGCCTTGTACTGTTGCCTATGCTGATCGGGGTAATTCTTCTTATCTTGAATGTACGTCACGATATAGTGCTTGTTGCCATAATGACAACCGCTATGCCAATGGGTTTGAATTCAGTAGTATTTCCAGAGGCTTTCGGAGGGGACAGTGACACTGGCGCTCAGGTTTGCCTTGTTTCGAACCTTATGGGAATACTGACAATACCGATAATCGGAATGCTTGCGTCGCTGTTGTAGTCAGACTATAACAGCCTCGTTTTATTTATGGAAAGTGCAAAGTGCAGCCCTAAATAATCGGCGGCGCGGCGGCACATAAGCATACGGGTGAGGAATATTTCAAAATAATCCATAACGGGACAAACAGAGGTGTCAATATCGAGAGTAAGCATTATCTGGTCTCCCTCGATTTCTATATTTGATCTGCGGACTGCGTAATTCACTCTGTCATGTATGTCATGTTCAAGGTGTTGCTCGTTGTAGTCCCTAACCCTTGAACGGCGAACGTCGCTTTTGTCGGCGATTATTATAGCGGCAGACACTCTGCTTACTGCCTGTCCTGTGCCTTCATGATTTCCTATGGCACTTACCACTTGTGACAACTCCTGCGGCTCCATTCCCAGCTTTTGCAAACTGGAAAATGCCACAAGAGCTCCGTGCATAGCGTGATAGTGACGGTTTATCATGTTTCCGCAGTCATGCATGAAGCCTGCTATTCTCGCAAGCTCAATCTCTCTTTCTCCGCAGCCGATGGATTTGAGGATCTTGGCTGCCGTATTTGCTGTTCTTCCTGCATGAACAAAGCCATGCTCCGTAAGACCGATTATCCCCAGGGCGTTGTTCCCGGCAGTTATATAAGTCCTTATTTCTTCGTTGCTGCGTACATCCTCATACGTTATCATTCCTTTTCTTCTCCTCTTTGTCATAGATTACCCAATCTTCATATATCAACAGATATATTATAACACTTTATGTACTGTGTTTCAACAAGACAAAGAAAATAAGAGACACAGTGAATAGTAAAATTAATTCTAAATATAAGAGTGTTTACTATTGCAATTGACGATAAAACAGTATAGAATATAATTAACATACAAAATATTTAATAATAGGGAGAGTGTATCCATATGTTGAAAGCAGCAGTTGCCGGTGTCGGCAGAATGGGGCAAGGACACATAGGTATCTACAGAACCCTTATGAAGGAGGGTTACCCCGTAAAGCTTGTAGCTCTTTGTGATGTTGATGAAGATAAGTTCAAAGGCTTTAAGAACTACAAGGTAAATCTTGCTGATTCAAAGGACATTGAAAACGAAAAGACAGACTACAAGAACTACAATCTCTATACTTGTATTGACGAAATGCTCAAAAACGAGGAACTAGACGTTATCAATGTGGTGGTTCCGACATTCGTCCATGAAGAAGTTTCCATAAAAGCTCTGAAAACTGGAGTTAACGTACTGTGTGAGAAACCAATGGCTCTTACTGTTGAAAGCTGCCAGAGAATGATTGACGCCGCAAAGGAATCCGGAAAGCTACTCATGATAGGTCAGTGTCTCCACTTTTGGCATGAATACGAAGTACTCAAGGAGTTCGTTGAAAGTGGAAAGTTTGGCAAGGTCACTGCTGCCGACTTCTACAGAGGCGGAGCTGCAGATCATGTAAATAACCCTTCTTGGCGCAACTGGATTATTCAGCGCGAATATGGCGGCGGCGGTCTCTTTGACCAGCACATCCACGACACGGACATGATAAGATGGCTCTTCGGAACACCTGATGCTGTATCCACCCGTGGAGTTACGATTCGTCCCGGAAGTGCATATGACATTTGCAGCACCAATTACTACTATGATGACAAAGTTGTCTCTGCAAGAGACGATACAACTTACTGCGGCCAGTATGGTTTTAAGTACGGTTTTACAGTAAACTTTGAAAAAGCCAGCGTAACGTTCCATGACAGGGATATGTGGGTATATCCCGAGGATGCCGAAGCTTACATGGTAGATAAATCCCCGAATGCTGGCGGACATTACGGCGAAATTAAATATTTCTTAGATTGCGTCAGAAATAATACCTCTACCGACAAATGTAAAAGCGAAGGCGCTATGGAGACAATCCGTATATGTCTTGCTGAAATGGAGTCGGCAGACAATGCCGGAAGCGTAGTAAAACTATGATATATAACATTATGGAGGAATAAATAATGAAAAGATTAAATGTAGCAATAATTGGTCAAGGTAGAAGCGGACGTGATATTCACGCCAACGCGTTGACTCAAATACCTGGACTTCCCGAAAAGTATAAAATTGTCGCTG
>JAAZBA010000332.1 GCA_012514045.1 Clostridiales bacterium
CCTTATGGGTTCCGCATTCGGCTAGTCTGCCCTTTTCCAGCACAAATAACCTGTCAGCGCCGCGAAGGGTAGAAAGCCTGTGAGCTATCGCAATGGTGGTTCTTCCCTTTACAAGCCTCCCAAGAGCTTCCTGAATTTTGGCCTCGGTTTCAACGTCAAGGGTCGAGGTAGCTTCATCAAGGATTAGTATCTCAGGGTCACAAAGAATAGCTCTCGCTATTGCGATTCTCTGACGCTCACCACCGGAAAGAGTATAACCGTTCTCACCCACCATTGTATTGTATGAATCGGGAAGTTTAATTATAAACTCATGGGCATTTGCTATCTTCGCCGCAGAAATTATTTCCTGATGTGATGCTTTGGGCTTTGCATAAGCTATATTATCATATATTGTGCCGGCAAATAGGAAATTCTCCTGGAATACAACGCCAATGCTCTCATGGAGTGTCTTCTGGGATATTCTTCGTATATCCACCCCGTCGATTGACAACTTTCCGCTGTTAATATCATAAAGACGCATAACAAGGTTGATCATTGTGGTTTTTCCGGTACCGCTATGACCTACAAGACCTATCATTTCTCCTGGCTTTATGCTTACTGTTATGTTCTTTAGCACCGGCTCATAAGGCTTATAACCAAATGTTACGTCATCAAACTCAATGGCGCCAATAACATCAAGCTCTACAGGCTCCTTAATATCCTTGATCTCCGGTTCTTCATCAAGAATTTCAAATATTTTGAGAAGACTTGTCATAACATCCGCCAGCCACCTGGGAAGTCCCGTGAGCCAACGCATTGGACCATAAATATAAGCAATATATATTGTAAATTGAACCAGCTCTCCGAGGGATAATGTGCGCCCGAGCACCATATGTCCTCCAAAGTACAAAACAAAAAACTCTCCTATGCTGGCGATAAATCCTAATATGGGGAACAAAAACGCCCAGGTTTTTTCATTTTGGGTAGATACCTTAGCCAGATCTCGGCATGATTTATCGAATTTCTTAATCTCCCTCTCCTCGTTGCCGAAGGCTTTTATTACTCGAATACCCTTGATTATATCGTGAAGTATAGAATTTGACTTTGAATTAAGTCTCCACTGCTTATCATAACGATGCATTACTTTGCTCCAAACTATAGTTGAGAGCCAAAAGACAATAGGCGCCGGTAAAATAATCAACGCTGCAAGGAAGGGATTTGAGATAAACAGTATTACCGTAACTACAATGAATACAACAGTCTGTTCAATCATAAACTTGCCTTGATCAATGATGAACTCCCTTACTCTTTGCGTATCCTGAGTGATACGTTTGAGCAGATCACCACTTGTTTTTCTGCCTAGACTTGCCATGGACAACTGCTGTATCTTTTTGTAAGTGAGATGACGCAGATTAGAGGAGTATTTTGATCCTGCTTTGCTTATCATTCTCCCACAAAGAATAACTATTGCCTCACTGAGAACACGTATAAGCAGAATTATAGCGCAAAGAAAAACAACATCTCCTGCCTTTGAAAGAGATGAACTTAAAACATCGTCTATGAGCACCCTATTGATGGCAGGCACTATAGCATATAGAAGATTGGCGAAGGTGAGACCTATACAGCCGATAATGAAGGATTTTTTAGTGGATCCCATAAGAGAGAAAGCTCTTCTCAGAACTGTAAGCTTTTTTACACAATAAGGGCAGGTCG
>JAAZBA010000196.1 GCA_012514045.1 Clostridiales bacterium
CTGGATCGGTGGCTGTTCCACTATAATACGCAACGGCCACATAGGGGATACCGAAACCGCGGAAAACGCCCTCTGGATACTGTGCTCGAATTTGCTTCTTTTGTTAGACATCAGCCTTAGTTGTACAAATTATCCAAGGGTCTATATCTTACTGAACCACCCGACTTAATTTCTTCAACTCTCGATAAAGGCATGCCAGAATACATCTTTCCTCTTTTTGCCCCTTTTCTTTGAGGACCAGTGTAATATCTATATCCTAATCCATCTTCTCCGCGTTCATGAACTTTATATAAACAAGACAGTCCATCAATTTCAATTCTTGGTTCAACAACTTTTCGAAACACTTCACCATAACTCATCTTTGTGTAAATCGTTCCAGATATCCATGTTTCTTTTAAACCTACAAGAGAACCCTCATCAAGTTCAGTTAATTTCCATTCACCTTTTTTAAACACTGTCACTTTTTGCTCCCCTACAAAAAAATCTTCACCCGTTGACAATTCTGTAATTTCATATATGAATTTTTCATCAGTGTAAGGTTCTTCTATTCTTTTTGGAAAAAACTGAGAATAGTCTTTTGAATAAAGCAGTACATATTCAAGTACCGGCTTAAAATCCTTTTCTTCAGTTAAGCTTTTCTGCGGGTATCTTACTTGGATATGAAGACTGGTCTGATAATTGCTTTCTCCAAAAACTTCATCGCATAATAATTTTAATTGGGCATTTTCCGATTCATCTATACTTATCAAGATAAAACCCGTAGATTTCAACAATTCTCGTGCTATTTTAAGTCTCTTTTCCATAAATGATAACCATTTTGAATGTCTATATCCATCATCAGATTCCACAAAATTATCATCATAAACAAAATCCTTATTTCCAGTGTTATAGGGTGGGTCTATATAAATAATATCAATTTCACCACTATGTGTTTTTTCAAGAAGCTTTAAAGAATGAAGATTGTCGCCCTCTAACAGAAAGTTAAAGTCCTCTTTTTCATCAGCAACAAGTTTCTTTGTTATATCCTCTTTAAAAACAGGAATATTGCCAATCAACATTGTATCTACTTCTTCCTCATGTTCCTCCCAAACAAGACCATATTTTTTTCAGTCAATGCTGTTTGTATCTTTTCAAGTGCAATTTGACTTTCATCATCAGTATGAACTTCTTTTAACTGATCAAGATAATCAAGCATTTCCCGTTGTCTTAACTGTGATAAATTACTCATATGTCTCTTCCTCACTTTTAAACACTTCCACTACATCCTGTATGTTGCAAGCAAGTGCTATACAAATCTTCTCTAATGATTCAAGGCTCACATAGCTGTCTTTGCTCATTCTTGCTACAACATTGCTCGTAATATTAGCAGCTCGCTTTAAATCTTCTTTGTTCATATTCCGTTCTATCAGTAGGTGCCATAACGGTTTATAACTGATTGCCATAAAATCCCTCTCTTTCTTTATGATAAGATTATACCATAAAGGCGGTCATAAATCACTCTGAACGCTGTAATTCTAATACTAACACAATTTTGTAAGGTAGTCCTGTTTTTTCTTTTTCCATGTTCCACTTCGGTGTGTTCCAAATCACATGGTCACCGATGGCGTTTAGAAGCATAGAGGTGGAATGAGTGGGATAGAGGAAGGGAGGCACAGCGCTGTGTGGCCTGTCGTCTATGAATGTCTGACCGAAGTGTGATATATCATGGTGATACTGGCTCTCCCCATAGACAAACTCCCCGAAGGTACCCCTTTCATACTCCTTCTTGCAGTACATAGAGCAGGGGTAGTATATGCAGGTCTCGCCCATCATATAAGTCAGTCCGGTGCGCTCAACAGTTTTTACAATCTGCTTGCACTCCTCCACGGTGCTGGCCATAGGGACGGCAGAATAGACATGTTTTCCCGCCTCGAGGGCTGCGAGCACTACAGGTCCGTGGTTGTGACGCTCCACAAATACAGCCACCGCATCGATATCGGAGCGGTTCAGCGCTTCTTCGTATATGTCAATGATCTCAACTCCGAATTTATGGCTGTAGTTTTCAGCCTTTGTCTGGATAAGATCGCATACATATACCTTTCCGATATATGGGTGGCGCTTAAACAGCTCCACAAAGGCGGAGACAAAAGCGCCACAGCCCAGGATACAGATGTTGTATTTGTCCTTCATCTTGCTATTCCTCGTAAAGGTTATATGCTTCAAGGATGTATTTCGCCGTCTTAAAGAGATTTTTTTCCTGGTAGCGGTACAATTCAAGGGGAGGGTTGAGAAGTCTGTCGTCCCTGGAAGATGTCCTTCGGTGCCCCAACCAGGAATTGCTGCGGCGAAGGTTTGAACTGCATTCAAGGGTGAAATAGCCTTCGTAGCCGGAGTCGATCAAGGCATGCATTATGTCGTCAATAGACATGGTTCCGCAGAAGGGGTAGATATGTTCGTCGTAGACTCCGCGGTTGTCGTTGAAGTGAATAGCTTTCAGATGACTCCCCAGAGCCATTATGTCCTCGTACTGATGCCCTTCAATGTTGGCGTGACCGGTATCCCAGCAGCCGCCAAGCAGGGGGTGTCCGCAGTAATCGAGGAAATCTGCCATATCCTCTCCATCGTAGAGGTAATACCGGCCGCCCATGTTGATTTTTGCGCTGTTCTCCACAAGGACACTGACTCCGAATCGCTCCATTGCAGGATAGAGACGGCTGAAAAATTCCCGGTTGAGGGAGAAATACTCATCTCTGCCTATGTCATCTCTCCACCCAGCGTGCAAAACAGTGTTCTTTATTCCAAGCTCAGCGCATGCTTCAATCGAGCGGATTGAATACATGAGCATGTCATCCAAACCGCTGTCGGTGCAAAGAGGGTTGCCGCTGGGTGAGTGAGCCTGTACAAATTTCATTTCCAGACCGTCGGCAAAGTACCTCAGGCGCTTTACTCTCTCAAGGTAGTCGTCATGGGCGAGGGGAGAACGGTCCCCATCATAAAAGCTCATATCTATATATCGGAAGCCGGCGGCGTAAAGTTCCGCAACCTTTGCCTCTTCGGTTTTGCATACGTGGGAGAAATCCCCAGTTGTAGTCGCCAATCTCATACTATTTCCTCGCCGGAAGGACTTCAAGCCAGTATCCGTCGGGATCTTCGATGAAGTATATGCCCATAGCCTCGTTTACGAAGCACACACAGCCCATATCCGAATGCTTTTTGAAAGCTTCTTCATAGTTTTCGGTGGTGAACGCAAGGTGGAACTCGTTATCTCCCAGGTCATAGGGCTTCTCCCAGTCTCTTAACCAGCTGAGCTCAAGCTCGTAGTCGGACTGATCGTTGCCCAGGTAGACGATAATAAAGCTTCCGTCCGCCGGCGTGATGCGCCTCTTCTCCCGAAGCCCCAGCGCCTTGTCGTAAAACTCAAGGCTGCGCTCAAGGTTAAACACATTGAGATTGTTGTGAACCATCTTGAATTTCATTGAAATATTCTCCTTTATTGTTGATTTGCTTTAATTATACCACTGAAACCTTTGTAATACAATAATAAAAGACTTGCCGAAGGCAGGAAATCGGCGCAGGATTATAAAATTTGTTAAAAATACCATATACAAATCAGTTGCCCTGTGCTATAATAATAAATGATAATTAGGAGCCGTATGCAATCATACGGCGCACGTGACCGGATCCTTTATCAAAACGATGCACGGTAAAAGCGGCAGACCGCGCGGGAAAACCACCCCCCGCCGGAGTGGAATTTTTCCTCTGCCGCCTTTACCCTGCTTTGTCATGCGCGGGAAGTGTATGACGATATATATTTTTCACTAAGAAAGAGGTCAATTTGTGGCAGAAAAACTAAAAATAGCAGCCCTTGGAGGGCTTAACGAAATCGGAAAGAACATGACCGTGTTTGAATACGCCAACGATATGATCGTGGTGGATTGCGGTACGTCTTTCCCCGACGAGGAGATGCTAGGCGTAGATCTGGTTATCCCCGACATCAAATATCTGGAAAAGAACGCGGACAAAATCAGGGGCATATTCCTTACACACGGACACGAGGATCATATAGGAGCTCTGCCCTATGTGCTCAGGAGTATAAACGCTCCGGTATACGCTACAAGGCTTACAATGGGCATTGTGGAGACGAAGCTGATCGAGCATAGGATGCTTGACAAGGCAAAACTCAATGTGGTTGGAGCGGGAGACATAGTCGAAGCAGGCTGCTTCAACGTCGAGCTCATAAGAACGAACCACTCAATGCCAGACTCTGTGGCGTTTGCAATAAATACCCCTTTGGGCGCTGTTATTGTAACAGGCGACTTTAAAATCGATCCCACCCCGGTAGCGGGAAAGATGATGGATCTTACAAGACTGGGAGAATATGGCGAAAACGGAGTGCTGCTCCTTATGTCAGACTCTACAAACGTGGAACGCCCCGGCTACGCCATGTCTGAAAGCAAGGTAGGAGAGTCCTTTGACTACTGGTTCAAGGGATGCGAAAAGAGGATAATCATCGCCTCCTTCGCCTCCAACGTCCACAGAATACAGCAGATTATCAACTGCGCGGAGAAATACGGCCGAAAGGTTGCGGTTTCCGGCAGAAGTATGGACACAATAATCGGTGTGGCGATGAATTTGGGATATCTCAACGTGCCCGAAAATATATTTGTGGATATAGCAAGCGTAAACAAATATCCGAAGCACAAGATTACTATTATAACTACCGGAAGCCAGGGAGAGTCCATGTCTGCCCTCTACAGAATGGCGTTTTCCGGACATAAGCAGGTGGAGATCGGCTCCGGTGACAGAGTTATCATCGCCGCCTCCCCGATACCCGGCAACGAAAAATCGGTTTACCGGGTAATAAACGAGCTGTTTCGCAAGGGCGCAGAGGTGGTATATGAGAGGATGGCAGAGGTTCACGTCTCCGGTCACGCATGCCAGGAGGAGCTCAAAATCGTGCTTGCTCTTACAAACCCTGAATACTTTATGCCGGTTCACGGCGAATACAGGCATTTGAAGGCTCATGCCACCATTGCTCAGAACATGGGCATCGAGCCGAAGAACATTTTTATAAGCGAAATAGGCCGAGTGTTGGAGATATCCTCCACAACAGCCAAGTTTAATGGTACAGTGCCCTCCGGCAAGATACTTGTGGACGGACTTAGCGTGGGAGACGTGGGAAGCGTGGTTCTTCGGGACAGAAAACACCTTGCCCAGGACGGACTTATTGTCATAGTGGTAACCCTTTCGGGAAGCGATGGCATGATAACAGCAGGTCCCGACATTGTAAGCCGCGGCTTTGTGTATGTCAAAGAATCAGATGAGCTTATGGAAGAGATGCGCCAGATCGCCTGCCGCACAATGGACAAGTGCATGACCGAGGACATAAAGGATTGGTCCACCATAAAGTCAATGCTTAAAAACGATATGTCTCACTTCCTCTACCAAAAGACGAAGCGCAGCCCCATGATTCTGCCGGTTATAATGGAAAACTAAGGATATTCAGGAAAAGAAAACCGCCGGGAACCGGCGGTATCAGCTTTTTTTGTCTATCGCTTCCGATGTTCTTTTAAGTACGGGATACATAACAAGTCCCGCTACGGGGCCGTAGATGAGCCTTACGGGTATTTTTGCCGTGAGGATGGCAAGATACCCTTGGCCGTACATTATTTTCATCCATATGGGATTGAGTCCCAGGTCTACCACCGCCGTAACCACGCAGGCGGCAACGATACACCGCAAAAGCGTAACAGGCTTTTTATAGAGGATAAATCCGTAAATAAGTCCTCTTATTCCGGCGGACAGTGTTATAAGCGGGCTAAAACTAAGCCCCGCGGAGTTTATAAGCATGCCGAGGATGTCCCCCGCTATGCATGAAATAGCGGCATAGATAGGACCGAACAGCATTCCCCCTAGGGAATGAGGCAGAAACTGAAGACTTATTCTGTCCAGGTTTCCCGGGAGCATATAGGAAAAGAACCTTGTAAGCACCACATCAAGGGCGATTAGAAGCCCCAAAGTGGTAAGGCGGCGAACATTTTGTTTCAACATATAACACATAATCCTTCAAAAAACAGTTATTACATACGCTTTCTCTATAGTAGCATATTTATTCTGATTTTTCAAGCATCTTATTTCCTAAGAAGGAGGCATGCGTGTAGGATTACAATAGAAGTGTTACACTTCGAGTGTAATACTTGGAAAAAAGTATAGCAATTGAGAGCCGGATGTGTTACAGTTAAGTTATCACACAAAAAAGCAACAGAGGAGGCTCCCAATTGCCATGAATACTATAACACAA
>JAAZBA010000115.1 GCA_012514045.1 Clostridiales bacterium
GTCTCCAATGTCGGACGTTGGTGAAGAGGGCGTTGACTGGCGTCTGTCTAATAAGGGAGAGCTGAACCTGTTTTATGAGGATCAGGCGTATTACACTCCTCTCAACCCCAACTTCGACGGCAGAACGGAAAACAAGCGTGTTGAGTCTACTGGCTTCCCGTATATGCATCCGACTTTTGAGCAACGAGCAATGCCCGCGGCGGAGAACGCCAATTCCTACGACAGCTTGATGTATGCCTGGACGAAGGAGTATTATCAGCCCTATGCGAACGATAACTATTTCCCGGCTGACTTCTTTGTACCGCTTGATGTTGTTGACGATTATAACACCTCTCTTACTGAGATTAAAGAATATGCCGCCGAGATGGCGACAAAGTTCATGATCGGCGAAGCCGACCTTGATAAGGAATGGGATGGCTACATCCAGACTATAAAGGATCTCGGTTATGACGATGTCATAAAACAGGCGCAGGACGCTTATAACATATACTACGGTAAATAAGGTTTTAAACGCAGTTCGACCCCTGCGAACAAAAACGCGGGGGCGAACTGCGTTCGTCGGTATAAATACATTTTTTAGGAGGAAATTATGAAAAAGCTGAAACTTGCTATCATCGGATGCGGAGGAATGGCGCAGGGCGGACATGCGAAATCATTTTCTGAGGTAAGCGACGTCATCGAGGTAATGGCGTGCTGCGATATTGAGATAGAAAAGGCCAAGGCAATGGCCGAATCAATGGGCGTTGAGCATTATGCCGCTGACTATCATGATATTTTGGAGTACTGCGACGCTGTCATGCTCGTTCTTCCGCACCATCTCCATTTCCCGATAGGAATGGAGTGCCTTAAAGCCGGCAAACACGTCCTGTGCGAAAAGCCCATGTGCATCTCTGAGCAGGAGTGCATCGAGATGACGGAATTCGCGGAAAAACAGGGCTTGGTGCTTATGGTCGCCTACGTTTGCCGTTATATGCCGATATACAATTATCTTAAAAACAGCATAGATGACAAACGTTACGGTGATATATTCCAGCTCTCCATTTGGACGGAGCAGCTTACTATGACAAACGAATGGTCGAAGAACGCCGCTACTCTCGGCGGCGGTCAGCTGTTCAGCCATGGATGCCACTATATAGACCTTCTTCTCTGGTTCCTAGGCGAGCCGAAATGCGGTACGCACGTAGGCACAAAGAAATGCACTCCGTGGATGGATCGTGAGGGAACCTCCAACGTATCTATAGAGTTCGAATCCGGCGCTCTCGGTTATCATTTCGGCACATGGGGAGCAAAGGGCTCACACCACAGGTACTGTACACAGGCGCATTTTGAAGACTGTATGCTGGAGCTGAATGTTTCGGACGGTCTTATCTATGAATACCGCTGGAACGAAGAGCCGAAGCTTGTAGACCAGGTAAAGATAGGTAAAAATACATATTATGAACTGCGCTACTTTGCCGAATGTGTTCTTATGGGAAAACCTGTACTGACCGATGGTTTCGACAGCCTGCAGGGACTCAGAGTTATCTGGGAGCTCTATGAAGCGGAGGAGAAAGGCATCGTTGCTGACTTGCGCGGTCTCGGTATAAAACACATGGAGCCATTTATAAAAATGGAACCTGCTGAGAGACGCGTGGCAAAAGCGGCTGATGGAGACGGAGACATAAAATGAACACATTGAGAGCAGGTTTTTCTGTTGTTGACATAACGCCGCCGTTGAACGCTCCCGTGGTCGGAAGCTGGACGGATCGTAAAATAGACGGATATAAAGGTCCGCTAAGCGCGAATACAGTAGTATTGGAAAAAAACAGAGAAAGAATCGCCATAATATCGGCAGAGCTGTGCGAACCGGAAACCTCGTTGTCCAACTTCGTCCGGGAGGAGGTCGAGAGACGTTTTAATATACCGAAGAAAAACGTATTCGTCGCAGCTACCCATGTCCACTCGGGACCGAAGGTGACGAATGACCCGAATGACCATTACTCGCAGAACCTCAGAATGCAGCTTGTAACCGGCGTCATGAAGGCGCTTGCCGACATGGAGGACGTGCGCATAGGCATAGGCAAGAGCGAGAGCACGCTGTTTACCCATAATCGCCGCCTCCGGGCCGCAAACGGGGAAATAGCCATGAACTGGTTTGATCCGAAGCTTTTACAGGATTGCACCGAGAACGAGGAGGAGCGCGACCCTGATATATTTTCTATTCGGTTCGAACGTCCGGACAGGTCAATAAAGGGTTTCATAATCAATTACTCCAACCACAATAACGCCATGGGCGGTACCTATGTAAACGGCGACATCGGCGCGTATATAGGCGAGCGTCTGCGCGATTTATACGGTAAAAACTGCGTCACGCTTCTGCTTTTGGGGGCGTGCGGAGATGTCAACTGGTGCGATTTCAAGGATATCGACTGGCCGCGCGATTCGTTCCACTACCGCCGCATAGCAGAGCATATTTTAGGTCATCTGCTGATAATCGGCTCAAATCTCGAGTATCCCGAGATAGACAGCATATCGGCTGAATGTGAGACCGAAAAGATGCTTGAGCGTGAATTCAACGAATACGATTCTGTCATCGACCGCACGTTTAATTATAAGCCTCAGGGCGGGCTCGAGGTGGTTCAAGCAAAGATGAAAAAGGAGCCTCTTCGGGAGCACGATGTAAATACCGGTATTATCCGGCTTGGAAACGATATAGTTATACTTACGGTGAACGCCGAATATTTCAGCGCTTTCGCGCTCGATATAAAGAAAGCGTCGCAGTATAAGTATACGATAATATCACAACTTACGAACGGCTGTGTAAACTATGTCCCGACACGGGAAGCGTATAAGCAGGGCGGATATGAAGTGAGAAAACCCGCGACACTGCTTGACTACGGAGCGGGAGAGGTTATATGCGAGAAGCTTAAAAAGCTTCTGTAATTCTGTAATAAAAAAGTGGGCTGCAGCAAAATGCAAACTCTGCTGCAGTCCTTATTTTTTGTTTTATATATCTTCGTCGCCGTGTTCATCCATCCAGGCGCAGGCTACATCGTAGGCTTCGTAGTCCAGATCGGCCATTGTGTTTGTGTGGAGCACCACACCCTCCGCTTCACCTGCAAGCATACGCTCACGGTACCAGTCAAGCTGCCATTTGACAGCCTTGCCGGTGGCTTGCTTGTTTTCTCCGAAGTTATAGAGGTAGCAGCCGAACATGCGGCGATTGTTCGGTGTCATTCTCTTGAAAATCTCGAATTTCTCCGGAATGAGAGGCACATCCTTCTCCTCCCATGTCCACATGATGATACCGTCAAAGGGTTCGATGTAGCGGCAAAAGTCATCGTCCTTCGACTTGTCGAGACCAAATTCGCGGGTGTATAGGACCATCCACATGTCGAGGGGACGCACATCGTTTGTATGGAGCCGCTCACGCGCCTTGTAAAGGTTCTCAAGAGGCACCGCCTTTTGCTTAGCTTGTCCCATGAAATCGTCAAACACCACGCAGCCGATGTTTGGAAATTCCCTTGCCAGCTCAATTATAGGCTCCACTGCTTCCGGATCATTCCCTGCGTTATAGCACTCCCATCCTACCTGCCTGAGTGTTTTGAAAGATTTGCAGTATTGCCTTTTGTTCACGTCGATGCCCACCGGCACCATAAAGGTGTTGCGGATGCCGAGATACAGGCACCCCTCCATGGGAGTCATCCTTGATATTCCCGTATTTCCGTAGAGATTGTTGTACCTGCCATCGGGATGTCCCCAGAGCCAGAATTTTTCACGAAGTTTCATGCTGTCAATCCTCCTTAAGCTCAATTTTTTCGGGAAGCTTTCCGTTGTCATGCCACAGGACAAGAAGGCTTCCGTTTTTTACTTCGATTCTTGCGGTTTTTCCCATAAATTCGTTGCTTACCCCCAAGGGCATGGAGCGGTTCAGGCTTATATTGTTCACCTCGTACTTTAGTCCCCGGATCGTAACGCCTGTGGATTTATCCGACATGCTGAACACGGAAATTATGCCTTCATAGGTTTTGTCAAAGATGAGACCTCCGTTTTTTATCACGGTTATGACTTCTCCGTTTCCCCGCATATAGCCTTCGGCTTTCTGCTCCGCGAGAAAAGAAAGCGTTTGGAGGTTCGCGATGGTGTGATCCGTCCTGCCTCCCATGCCGCCATAGATAATGAATCGGCTGCAGCCTTGTCTCAGACCTTCCCGCACTGCTAAAAGCGTGTCAGTATCGTCCTTAATCACGGGATGCCTTATGATATTCTCTCCCTGCCGCTCCTCCATGGAGTCGAAATCTCCGATGAGAAGACCGGGGACAATGCCGAGCCTTTCAAGCTGCAGCATGCCTCCATCGGCGGCAATAATGAGGTTTCCCTCCCAGTCACCTTTGTAAACCTCCGTGCCGGTGTAGTCTCCGGCTCCGAATATTACACAGACTTTTTTCATCAGGCGTATACCTCGCTTTTACCATGTATACCATGATTATACAGCTTATATTTGCCACTTGTCAACAATTAAAAGTTCTTGACATAAATGGGATGTGTAGGATTACAATAGATGTGTTACACTTCGAGTGTAATACTTGGAAAAAAGTATAGCAATTGAGAGCCGGATGTGTTACAGTTAAGTTATCACACAAAAAAGCAACAGAGGAGGCTCCCAATTGCCATGAATACTATAACACAA
>JAAZBA010000054.1 GCA_012514045.1 Clostridiales bacterium
AGGGAGAGCTGGAGATATATCCCAAAACATCGGCGCTTTGGCGGTAAAAACGGTGTGCCAACGCAATATTCCCGCCCATTGAGTGACCCATCACGAATATGGGCTTCTCCGGAGCGATACGCTTGGCGTGGGCTATGAGAGTGTCCACTGTTTCCATAAGCTCGTCGGAGGAGCCGCAGTGGCCTCTCTTTCCCTCGCTTTTTCCATGACCCGGCAGGTCATAGATAAACACGTTGTAGCCCGCGTCCGAAAGCTTCCTGATCACATGGTCATACCTTCCCATGTGCTCACCGATGCCGTGAATAATACAGATGGAGGCTTTGGCGCTGTCCTTTACTTCAGAGACTCCCTTGAGAGTGCTGCCTACCGTCTCCATAATAAACTCGGTATACATAAATACAACTCCTTACAGAATTGACCGCCATGAAACGTACAATTTAAACCATACAACTTGACGATTATATAATTATACCACACTTTTACGAATAATGCACAAAAAACGAAAATTATTTTTTGTTTAATTGTATGTGTTTCAAGCTTTCGGCTATTGCATAATTATACATTCCGTGCTATAATATCCGCATCATCAAATTTCCACATGAAAGAGGTACCATATAAATGAAAAGCTTCAAGAAAGTAGTGCTTGCATACTCCGGCGGACTTGATACGTCCGTAATCATTCCCTGGCTCAAGGAAAACTACGGCTGCGAGGTTATAGCCGTTGCCGGCGACGTTGGACAGACAGATGAGCTGGATGGACTGGAAGAAAAGGCTATAAAGACAGGCGCTTCCAAGTGCTACATCGAAGATTTAAAGAAGGATTTCGTTGAGAACTACATTTTCCCCACCCTGAAGGCAGGGGCTGTATACGAGTATGACTATCTGCTGGGCACATCCTTTGCTCGTCCCATTATCGCCAAGAGACTCGTTGAGATCGCCAAGGCTGAGGGCGCAGACGCGATTGCCCACGGCTGCACAGGAAAGGGTAATGACCAGGTTCGCTTCGAGACAGCTATAAAGACATTTGCCCCCAACCTGGCAATCATCGCTCCCTGGCGTGAGTGGGATATAAAGAGCCGTGAGGAGGAGATTGAATACGCCGAGGTAAGAAATATCCCTCTGAAGATAACACGTGAGACAAACTATTCCAAGGACAAGAACCTCTGGCATCTAAGCCATGAAGGTCTTGAGCTTGAGGATCCCGGCAATGAGCCCAATTGGAAAATGCTGGAGATGGGCGTATCCCCCATCGACGCTCCCGACGAGCCTGAGTACATTACTGTAAGCTTTGAGAAGGGTATCCCCACAAAAGTCAACGGCGTGGCTCTTGACAGCGTGGATATTATATGGAAACTCAACGAACTGGGCGGCAAGCACGGCATCGGCATCGCCGATCTGGTTGAAAACCGTCTTGTCGGCATGAAGAGCCGCGGCGTTTACGAGACACCCGGCGGAACAATCCTCTACCATGCCCACAAAGTCCTTGAGACAATCACCCTTGACCGTGAGACATACCACTACAAGCAGCAGGTAGCATTGAAATTCGCCGATATGGTATACTTCGGCCAGTGGTACACCCCCCTTCGAGAGGCGATCAGCGCTTTCGTTGACAGGACGCAGGAGACAGTCACGGGAGAAGTCAGGCTCAAGCTCTACAAGGGCAACATCATAAACGCCGGCGTATGGAGCGATTATTCACTCTATTCCGAGTCGATTGCGACCTTTGGCCCCGGAGGAATTTATGATCAGACAGACGCCGAAGGCTTCATAAACCTCTTTGCCCTGCCCTCCACAGTTCGCGCGCTGGCCAACGAGGAGCTCCAGGCTAAGAAGGGTATCTCTTTCCCGGAGCTTAAGTAATCATAACTATATCGTAATGTGGGGCAGAGTATGTTTGCTCTGTCCCGCATTCATATTTATCATATTCGGAGGTCATCATGAAACTCTGGGGCGGACGTTTTTCAAAGGAGACGGATAAGCTGGTAAACGACTTTAACTCTTCCATCACATTTGATAGCCGTATGTACCGTGAGGACATTACAGGCTCCATGGCGCACGCGTTTATGCTGGGCGCTCAGGGGATAATTACCCCGGAGGAGTCGGAGCTTATCATAAAGACGCTGGGAGAAATCCTCGAGGACATAGAAACGGGGAAAATTGAGTTTTCCGTGGACAACGAGGATATACATATGAATATCGAAACCTTCCTTACCGAGCGCATCGGTACGGTGGGAAAGAAGCTGCATACCGCCCGCTCAAGAAACGATCAGGTGGCGCTGGACTTCCGCATGTACTGCAGACGGGAGACAGAGGAGATAAAGCGCCTGACGGTTGAGCTTATGAGCACTCTGATCCGAAAGGCGAAGGAGACCACCGACGCTGTCATGCCGGGCTACACCCATCTTCAGAGAGCCCAGCCGGTGACCTTTGCTCATTATATGCTTGCATATGCCCAGATGCTCAAACGTGACGTGACAAGGCTTGAAGACTGCCTTGAAAGAATGGACGAGCTTCTCCTGGGAGCGGGAGCGCTTGCGGGCACCACATACCCTCTGGACAGAAGGCTTGTGGCTTCAAACCTTGGATTCTCCCGCGTTACCCAAAACAGCCTTGACGCGGTTTCCGACAGGGATTTCGCCATTGAACTTTTAAGCGATCTTTCCATCCTCATGATGCACATGTCAAGAATGGCGGAGGAGAATATCCTCTGGTGCTCATGGGAGTTTAAATTTATTGAGCTTGACGACGCTTACTCCACAGGCTCATCAATCATGCCCCAGAAAAAGAACCCGGACATCTCCGAGCTTGTAAGGGGTAAAACCGGCAGAGTCTATGGCTCCCTTATGACGCTGCTTACGGTTATGAAGGGACTGCCTCTTGCCTACAACAAGGATATGCAGGAGGATAAGGAGTGCGTATTCGACGCCATCGACACAGTTAAGATGTGTCTTGAGGTGTTTGCCCCCATGTTCGACACCCTTTCCATAAACAGGGAGAATATGCTTTACGCCGCCAGGGAAGGCTTCATCAACGCCACGGACTGCGCGGACTACCTTGTGCGCAAAGGTCTCGCATTCCGTGACGCCTACACAGCGGTGGGTAAAATCGTAAATTACTGCATCAGCAAGGGAAAGACTCTTGAGACGCTTACAATAGAGGAATACAAGAGAGTTTCCGATGCCTTTGAAGAGGACGTATACGAGAGCCTTGACCTTAAAAAGTGCGTGGACGACAGACTTGTGGAAGGTGGGCCATCTGAAAAGTCCGTAATGAAACAAATCGCCGGATTGGAGGAATTTATAAATGAAAAAAGTATTTATTGACGGCCGTGAAGGTACAACCGGTCTTCAGA
>JAAZBA010000350.1 GCA_012514045.1 Clostridiales bacterium
GGTATCGCCCCGACTATTATCATTCTGCTTATCATGAGCGCAGGTAATCTGATGAATGTCAGCTATGAAAAAGTACTGCTGATGCAAAACAGCACAAACACGGAATACTCGGAGGTAATAGCCACCTTGGTGTATAAACAAGGACTTACAGCGTCTTTTCCAAACTACTCCTACAGTTCAGCAATCGGACTCTTCAACTCCATTATCAATTTTGTGCTGGTTATAATTGTAAACGAGGTAGCTAAGAGAACAACAGAATCAAGTCTTTGGTAAGAGTTTGATTTCACCGTTTGCAGGTTTAATGATAAGGAGGATTTCAGGATGAAAGTAGCCAAAAGCGATCGAGTCTTTTTTACTATTAATTATATATTTCTGTCGTTCATTTTGCTGATTGTGCTTTATCCGTTGATCTACATTGTCAGCTGTTCATTTTCAAACCCTCAGGCAGTAGTCGCAGGCCGCGTCTGGCTTTTTCCGGTGCAGCCATCGCTTGCCGGATACAAGACAATCTTTGAAAACTCATCTGTCATGACCGGTTACCGCAATACTATTATTTATACCGTTGCGGGAACAACACTTGCGTTGCTCATGACCATATTGGCGGCGTATCCTCTTTCCCGTAAAGATTTCGCTCTTGGAAATGTACTGATGGTTATTTTTACTTTCACAATGTATTTCGGTGGCGGCCTGATACCGACCTATATTCTTGTAACAAATCTGCACCTTTCAAATACCAGAGCGGTCATGATAATCTTAGGATCACTGTCAGTGTACAATGTTATAGTAATGCGCACTTTTTTCAGAACCAATATCCCGCAGGAACTCTTGGAAGCCGCTCAGGTAGACGGTTATGGCGACTATCGATTCCTGTGGACCATTGTGCTGCCGCTTTCCAAAGCTGTTATAGCTGTAATTACTCTGTTCTACGCTGTAGGATATTGGAACTCCTGGTTCAACGCCTTGATTTATATTTCAGACCGCTCAAAGTATCCTCTGCAGATCGTTCTCAGAGAGATTCTTATCCTTAATAAAGTCGATGCCGAAATGTTGGCCAGCGGACAGATGACCACTGAGGACATAGCAATCAAACAGAATATGTATGAATTGCTTAAATTCTCTTTGATTATTGTCGCTTCCCTTCCCGTTCTGTGTGTTTATCCATTTATTCAGCGATACTTTATTAAAGGCGTCATGATTGGCGCTATTAAAGGATGATTTTAACGGGGAACCGTTGAAATAAATAATTTTTTAGGAGGTTCCATTCAATGAAAAAAATCCTTTGTGTACTGCTTGTGGCAGTAATGCTTCTGTCCGTGGTTGTCGGATGTACACCAAGCAAAACTAAGACAGAAGATACTGCTGCGTCCACCACCACAGACAGCACTCCGGCAAAAACCGAGACAACTGATACGAAAGAATCCGAAAAGCCCAAGATGTCTGCCCCCGGCGATCTCCCAATTGTAGATGAGGTTGTTCAACTCAATGTTCTCACCGTTCCTTCCAGCTATGTAGAAAACTATGACACGAACTACGCTAACAAATGGCTGGAGGAGAAGACAAACGTTGATGTCATTTGGACGCTGGTTTCCCCTACAGACTCCTCAACCAAGATCAATCTGTTGCTGGCTGCCAACAACGAAAATGAAATGCCGGATGTTTTCTATACCGGTGTCGGTCGCGCAACCGCTGAAACCTATGGCGCACAGGGTGTATTGGTTCCGCTTGAAGGTTACATTAAAGACTATGGGGTAAACATGCAGCTGCTGTTTGAACGCCAACCCGCCCTGGAGAACCAGATGAAGGCTTTCGACGGCCACATATACTTCTTGAGCAGGTATTATGAAACCGTTCACGTTCGTGCTACTCAAAAACTCTGGATGGATATGAGTTGGCTTAAAAATCTGGGTCTTGATGTTCCTGTAACGACTGATGACTTTTACAATGTACTAAAAGCGTTCAAAGAGCAGGACGCAAACGGTAACGGCGATCCAAATGATGAAATCCCGTTTATTGCATACTCAGGTGGTTATAACGCCGCTAACTTTGGCTGCATCCTGAATGCCTTTACCTACTATCCCAATGGCTTTGCTGAATACGTCGAAGACGGTAAGATCATGGAGCCGTATATGCAAGAAGGCTTCAGGGACGGCCTGAAGTATCTGAAGCTTCTGTATGACGAGCAATTGCTTGACAACGAGTGCTTTAGTATGACAGCTGAGCAGGCTAAAGCGCTCGCTGCTGCTGAAAAAGGCAACCGTGTCGGCGCCGTCCAGGGCGGAACCGTCGGTATCTTCAACATGGCAGATCCTAATATATTCAACTTTGAGGTAATTGACCCCCTGACAGGTCCGGGCGGACTGAAGCAGACTCCGCTGGAAATCTTTAACCCAAATCCGTTCTTCATGATTACCTCCTATTGCGAGATCCCGGAAATTGCCTATCGTTGGGCAGACGCTCAGTTCTATGACAGCGCAGATGATATCAAGAACGGCGACTTCACTTGGCTCAACTACTGGTATGGTGAGGAAGGCGTTGGTTGGGAGCCCGCTGCTGCCGATGGCAAGAGCTTTACAGGTGAAAAAGCATATTATAAGTGGCTTTTCAACTGGGGAGAAACCACCAATACACATATCTATGAAACCTTCCTGATCAACATGCCTGAATCGTGGAAGACATTGATGACTGCTGATATGGGCAGCGGATACAACCAGGAAAAGATTTTGTATGAATCCACAATTAATCACATGCTCCCCTATGCCGTAAATAAAACCATGCCGACACTGTCTCTGACAGAAGAAGAGGCTACGAGCATTGCGGACATCAAGACAACACTCGAAACATACATAAACGAGTGCATTGCCAAGTTTGTACGTGGAGAGATGGATCTTGACAAAGATTGGGATTCATTCCAGACTGAAGTTAAGAACATCGGTGTGGAACAGGTCATTTCAACTTATCAGACCGCCTACGACAGAACTTTCAAATAATCGCATGTTTGTCTGACAAAAAGGGGCATTGTGTTGTGCAATGCCCCTTTTTAATCTTAATATCATTCTGAAAAGAGAGAAGTCTATAAACAACGCAGAAAACATCACACACTTAAACCGCCGCACTTGACGTAAAGTTGAAAGTATCGTATAATATATTTTTGTGAGCAGGCTGAGCGGCCGCGTTGCGTATATAGCCGAAAGACTGCGCGATGAGGAAAGTCCGGGCTCCAGAGGGCAAGGATAACGGGTAACACCCGCCGAAGGCGACTTCAGGAAAAGTGCAACAGAGATATACCGCTGTCTTTAAGGCAGTAAGGGTGGAAAGGTGAGGTAAGAGCTCACCGATCTTCCGGGAGACCGGGGGATCCTGCAAACTCTATCCGGAGCAACACCGCTGTGAGGACGAGAGCGCAAGCTCTCGCGTCTGCCCGACGCAGCGCCTCCGAGGTGGCTTGAGACGTGTGGCAACACACGTCCCAGACAGATGGCCGCTGTTCACAGAACCCGGCTTACAGGCTTGCTCACATATTATAGTAAATACTAAAATGCAGTCCGCGTATTTTCCGCGGACTGCGTTATCTTTTCTATATTCTACTTTATCTATTATCTATACTTAAACCATTCTCTTCGGGTCAAGAAGGGTTTCAATTTCCTCATCGGAGAAAATCTCCTTGCTCTTGAGCACTGCGCGGACAGATTCGCCTGTATTTATGGCGGTTTTCGCAATTTCGGCAGAAAGATTGTAGCCAATAGCGGGGCAGATGGCGGTGATTACGCCTACAGAGCCTTCCACCAGTTCGCGGCAGCGCTCCTCGTCGGCTGTGATGCCTGACACACAGTTGTCGGTAAATGTCTTCAACGCGCCGGTGAAGGTTACAATAGACTCAAACAGCTTGTGGTAAAGCACGGGCTCAGCGTAGTTGAGCTCCAGCTGACCTGCCTCGGCTGCCATTGTAATAGCCATGTCATTTCCTATGATACCGAATGCGACTTGGCTCATAACCTCGGGGATAACGGGATTAACCTTGCCTGGCATGATAGAGGAGCCGGCCTGCATTGCCGGGAGATTGATTTCCTGAAAGCCGCAGCGGGGACCGGAGGACATGAGACGAAGGTCATTCGCCATCTTTGAGCAGGAAATTGCGCAGGTTTTGAGGGAAGCGGAAACATAAGCGAAGGAGTCAAGGTTCTGAGTACCGTCGACGAGATCTTCTGCCATAACTACGGGTATGCCGGTAATCTCCGCGAGCTTGGGAGCCAGGGCAAGAACATAGTCGTGGTTCGCGTTGAGCATCGTGCCGATGGCAGTACCGCCGAGATTTATGGGGTACATTTCCTCCTTGGCGTGTTTGAGACGGGTGAGGTCCCGCTTAATAGCCTTTCTGTAGGCTCCGAACTCCGCTCCAAGACGAATAGGTACCGCATCCTGCATCTGGGTTCTGCCCATCTTTATTACATCATGGAACTCAAGCTCCTTGTCAGCAAGTGTTTTTTCAAGTCTCTCAAGCTGAACAAGAGCCTTTCTAAGAAGCTTGACGGTTGTCAGCTTCGCAGCTGTGGGGATAACGTCATTTGTGGACTGAGCGCGGTTTACATGGTCGTTGGGATTGACAATGCTGTAGTCACCCTTTTCGCCGCCGAGAATCTCAATGGCGCGGTTTGCTATAACCTCATTGGCGTTCATGTTGGCTGTTGTGCCGGCGCCGCCCTGTATCGGGTCGCAGATGAACTGATCGTGAAGCTTGCCTTCCAAAATCTCATCACATGCGCGACAGATGGCATCGGTCAGCTCTTCAGACAGCTCCCCAACTTTACGATTGCATATGGCGCATGCTTTTTTGATTTCAGCCAGGGATTCAATGAATTCTGGGCGGAGAAGCAAGCCAGTAATCTGGAAATTTTCACATCCGCGAAGGGAGTGAATGCCGTAGTAAGCTTCCTTGGGGACTTTTTTCATGCCGATGGAATCAGATTCAATACGAAAACTCATAACTTTTTATTAACCTCCCTGAATATTTTACCATATTTTACCGCAATTAATTTCTTTACTGTATGAATTAATTATAACATAGTGCCCAAATTATGCAATCTATATTTTGACGAATTAAGCAGGTTTTTTTATCTCATTTTAGGCATCATGCTAAATTTGCTCTTAAAAATGACTGAATACTGCAAATTTCAAGGTATTTTAGTGGTATTTTACATCGAAAATAGGCCCTATTTCTCTCGACTTATTCGTTCATTTTGTCCGAGCTGGTGGTTTTTCTCTTTTTCAGTTTCGTCCGGAATATATTACGATTTGCATACTCTCCTCTGAAATACAACAAGCACATTCTGTTTATTGAGGTTTTTAAAAATGTGCAAGCCATTTTTGTAGGTTTATTTTATAGAATTATTACATAATTTGAAATTAATCTTGACAAACAGTCATTTTGCCTATATAATATTTTTGTTGGGATAATTGTGCCCTTTTACAAGGCAAAACTATGCCGACAACTTCACTAAGGGGGTATTCAATTGGCAAAGCAAAAAAGCGGTATCTCAATGGTCCGCGACTCGAGCAGGAAGCTGACTCCTCTTCAACATTTCTGGAGAGATAAGTGGCTTCTTCTCCTGCTTTTACCGACGATAGTCGCGCTGATTCTCTTCAACTACGTTCCTATGTATGGTCTGGCGATGGCATTCCAGAACTACAAAATAGGCAGCCCGATTATAGCTTTCGACGGAAGCGTTGAGTGGGTCGGTTTGAAGCACTTCAAGGACTTCATCACGTCCATATTCTTCACAAGAGTATTCGGCAACACCCTGCGTCTCAGCTTTGAGAATATTCTCTTCGGTTTCTGGGTACCGATTCTCTTCGCTCTTCTCCTCAACGAGATCAAGACAAAGTGGTACAAGAAGATTACACAGACATTTGTTTATCTGCCCTACTTTGTTTCCACAGTTATCGTTGTATCAATCCTTATGAACATGGTTTCCTCTGAGGGTGTTGTCAACCGTCTTATCATGTTCTTCGGCGGCAAATCGATTCCCTTCATGCAGAAGGCAGAGTATTTCGACTTTTTGTACATTGTATCCCAGATCTGGCAGACTTTCGGCTACAGTTCAATTATCTATCTTGCCGGCATCGCCTCCATTGATCCGACTCTCTACGAAGCGGCCACAATAGACGGCGGCCACAGACTGCACATGATGTGGCATATAACGATCCCGGGCATTCTGCCAACAGCCATCACACTCCTTATTCTTGCCATCGGCGGCGTGCTTGGTTCAAATACCGATAAGATCCTTCTTATGTACTCCGCTCCACTCTATTCCAAGGCGGACGTTATAGGTACATATGTTTACAGAATCGGTCTCGTCAATGCCAAATACAGCTACACCGCTGCTGTCGGTCTTTTCTCCAACGTTGTCAGCTTCATTCTCGTATTCGGAGCCAATATGCTCTCGAGAAAATTCACCGACTACAGTCTTTGGTAAGGAAGGAGGAAGCATAAATGGCTAAACTGTTAGAAAGAGATCTTATCCCAAAACAGAACCGTATTAAACAGGGTTCGACACTTGTTACCGCCGCTATCTATTTGTTTGTCGGTATCACCGCTTTAATCACGCTTTACCCGTTCATTCTTATATTTTCGAACTCAATTTCCAATCCTATCGAATGCGCCGCCAACTCCATATGGCTGCTGCCCAAAGGCTTCTCGCTAAAAGCTTACGCGCAGATTCTCAATAACGATACAATTGGGCGTACGTTCCTGAACTCCGTATTCTACACTGTGACAATCACGTTCCTGAGTGTTATGAACGCCGTATTCGCAGGTTATTCCCTTTCAGTCAGCGGGCTTTTCGGAAGAAAGTACATTGTTATCTTCATAATGATCCCGATGTTCTTCTCCGCCGGTCTTATCCCGACATTTATCACCATCTCCCGTTACGGCATGTTCAACACCCTGTGGGCTATTATTCTTCCGCAGATTGTCTCAGTCTGGAACATTATTCTCGCAAGAACATACATCCATGGACTTCCCGGCGCGCTTAAGGAAGCCGCTATCATCGACGGCGCCAGCGACTTCGATGTTATATTCAGGATTGTTATTCCCCTCTCCAAACCGATTATCGCCGTTCTTTCCCTATATACGGCTCTCGGTGTATGGAACCAGTGGTTTAACTTCCTTGTATACACACCCACGCTTGACGATTGGCATCCTCTACAGATGTTCCTTGCCAAGATGCTCATCTGGGGCAATATGAACGCTGTTCTCAAGCTTGAAGGCAACGTCGACCCGGAGCTTATAAAGAACAAGCTTCTCTTTGCCGCCGTAAACTCCCAGCTCAAGTACGCGGTTATCATGGTTTCCTCCATTCCGATCATCATGGTTTATCCCTTTGTACAGAAGTACTTCATCCAGGGCGCCCTTCTCGGCTCCCTCAAGGAGTGATTCACCCTATCCCTTCGCTATGATTATTCTCAAAGAGACGAACCCCATGTCAATAAAAGGCACGGGACTAATTCCCTCAGCCGAGAGTTTTTATAGAACCCAAAATGCGGCAAAAGCCGTAAATTTAATAGGAGGTGCACAATGAAAAAGATCATTGCACTTGTTCTCGCAATGCTGATGCTGCTTGCGATGTTCGCCGGCTGTTCCAAGAAGCCCGCCGACACAAGCTCCAGCGACACCTCGTCTGAGTCCAAGAAAGAAGAGACGAAGACAGAGGAAAAGAAAGAAGAACCCAAAAAGGAAGAGAAAAAAGAAGAGCCTAAGAAAGAGGATAAAAAGGAAGAGGCGGCTGCGCCCGATGCTTCCGGCGATGATATCCCCGAACTGACGCTCTTCAGACCTGACAACAACGTTCCCGAATATCCGCTTAACATGGAGCGCCCCAACATGATCCAGATTCATGACAGGCTCCTTGAGCTCTTCGGTGTTAACTGGCAGCTTGAAACCGTTATCGGTGAAAAGTTTGAAGAGACGCTCAACACCCGTCTTGCTGCCGGCGTTGACCTCCCCGACATGATTTTCCATCGTTTTGCCGACTCCAGACTTCTTGAAGTTTACAACAACGGCCTCATCCTCGGCCTAAACGACCTCATTGACGAGTACGGCCCAGACGTCAAGGCCAACATGACAGTCGAGATGCCCTACCTCACAATCGCCAACGGTACAGCCGACGGCGAGATCCTCCGTGTTCCCCAGGTCGTTGCCAATATCCAGCACCAGGTTACAACACTCAATATCCGTTGGGACTGGCTTCAGAAGCTCGGACTTGATATTCCCACAACAACAGAGGACTTCAAGGATGCCCTCGTAGCTTTCAACGAAGCCAAGGTTAACGACGTAGGAGGCATCGTATTCCTCACAAGCTATGGCGCTATGAACTTCTCTCTGGGTACTGCTTTTGGAGCTTTCAACGTAAACGGTGGCGGCTCCTCCTGGTGGTACGACGAAAACAAGCAGGTCTACCACTCCATGCTCACAGACAACATGAGAGACTATGTTGCCTATGTTGCCAACCTCTATGAGGAAGGTCTCATTTTCCCGGCTTTCACAAACTACACAGCCGATCAATGGAACGAAATCCTCTACGCCAACAAAGCCGGCGCAGGCTGCGGCGCATGGTGGGACGGCGTTATCAACGTTGGTACGCTTAAAACCAAGGGTATCGAAGGTGAAGTTATCCCGATCAGAAACCTTGAGTACAATGGCAAATCCATCAATATTCTTAAGAACCTGGGCGGCTACAACGGCTTCATGATCACAAAGGACTGTGACTGCCCGGACAAAGCTATGCAGGTTATCAACTACGGCTACACGCTTGAAGGCTCAAGACTTGACTATAACGGAGAGATCTATCCCGGTGGAGAGTACTACATTGCGATTGATGAGTCTAAAATTGATCCGAGGCTCCAAGGTCGTCTTGGCGCCGGTGGTATGGTTTATACAGAGAAGGGTAACAAGCTCATGGCTGAGAATCCCAAAGCCTGGAACATGATGGGCTGGAATACTTCCGTTCTGGGCCAGTGGCTTATAGGCACCGCCGGTGATATCGCCCTTGAGTTCTCCGATGCCTTCAGAGACTGCGGCAAGGCTGCTGACATCGACTGGAACCTGGACAATCTGGAATTCTTCATTGAGAATGGTGTAACTCAGATCGGTTTCGCTATGCCTACAGATGAGCAGGCTTCCGCTATCGAAGAGTACGCAGACTTATTCACATACATCGACGAAAATATCCAGCTGTTCATGATGGGCAGCCGCAATATGTCCGAGTGGGATGACTTCGTAGCAGAGTGCAAGAGCCTCGGCATCGACGATGTAACAGCCATTTACCAGGATCGTTTCGATTCCTACGTTGCTGTTATGGACGAGATGGGCGCTGTTGTATTCGAGCGATAATTCAATATTGATTTAGTAATTCCATAATTAGCATACAGGCGGTCTTTCAGGGCCGCCTTGTATGCATGTAGTAGAGAAATACTTTATCCCTTCGCTATGACTATTCTCAGAGAGAGGAACTCCGATGTCAATAAAAGGCACAGGACCAACTCCCTCCGTCGAGAGTTTTTATAGAACCCAAAATGCGGCAAAAGCCGTAAATTTAATGGAGGTGCACAATGAAAAGGATCATTGCACTTATTCTCGCAATGCTGATGCTGCTTACGATGTTTGCTGGTTGTTCCAAGAAGCCCGCTGACACCAGCACCAGCGACACCTCGTCTGAGTCCAAGAAAGAAGAGACTAAGAAAGAGGAAAAGAAAGAAGAACCCAAGAAGGAAGAGAAAAAGGAAGAGCCTAAGAAAGAGGAGAAAAAGGAAGAGGCGGCTAAACCCGACACTTCCGGCGATGATATCCCCGAACTGACGCTCTTCAAAGCTGACAACAACGTTCCGGAATATCCGCTTAACATGGAGCGCCCCAACATGATAAAGATTCATGATACGCTCCTTGAGCTCTTCAACGTTAACTGGCAGCTTGAAACCGTTATCGGTGAAAAGTTTGAAGAGACGCTCAACACCCGTCTTGCTGCCGGCGTTGACCTCCCCGACATGATTTTCCACCGTTTTGCTGACTCCAGACTCCTTGAGGTTTACAACAACGGCCTCATACTCGGCTTAAACGACCTCATTGATGAGTACGGTCCCGACGTCAAAGCCAACATGACAGTCGAGATGCCCTACCTCACAATCGCCAACGGTACAGCCGACGGCGAGATCCTCCGTGTTCCCCAGGTTGTTGCCAATATCCAGCACCAGGTTACAACACTCAACATCCGTTGGGACTGGCTCCAGAAGCTCGGCCTTGATGTTCCCACAACAACCGAGGACTTCAAAAACGCTCTTGTAGCTTTCAACGAAGCCAAGGTTAACGACGTTGGAGGCATCGTATTCCTCACAAGCTACGGTAACATGAACTTCTCCCTGGGCACAGCCTTCGGAGCTTTCAACGTACGCGGCGGTTCCTCCTCCTGGTGGTACGATGAAAATAAGCAGGTTTACAACTCCATGCTTACAGACAACATGAGGGACTATGTTGCCTACGTTGCCAACCTCTATGAGGAAGGTCTTATTTTCCCGGCTTTCACAAACTACACAGCTGATCAGTGGAACGAGGTTCTCTACGCCAACAAGGCCGGCGCAGGCTGCGGCGCATGGTGGGACGGCGTTATCAATGTCGGTACGCTCAAGACAAAGGGTATTGAAGGTGAAGTTATCCCCATCAGAAACCTTGAGTATAACGGCGAGTCCATCAACATTCTCAGAAACCTTGGCGGCTACGGCGGCTTCATGATAACAAAGGACTGTGACTGCCCGGATAAGGCTATGCAGGTTATCAACTACGGTTACACGCTCGATGGCACAAAGCTCGACTATAACGGAGAGTTCTATCCCGGCGGAGAGTACTACGTTGCAGTTGATGAGTCTAAACTCGATCCGAGACTCACAAACCGTCTTGCTCCCGGTAAGATGGTTTATACAGACAAGGGTAACAAGCTCATGGCTGAAAATCCCAAGGCTTGGAACATGATGGGCTGGAATACTGCTGTTCTAGGCCAGTGGCTTATAGGCGCCGCCGGTGACATCGCGCTCGAGTTCTCCGATGCCTTCAGAGACTGCGGCAAAGCTGCCGATATTGACTGGAACCTGGATAACCTCAACTTCTTCATTGAGAACGGTGTAACCCAAATTGGTTTCGCTATGCCCACAGACGAGCAGGCTACCGCTATCGATGAGTACGCGGACCTCTTCACATACATGGATGAGAATATCCAGCTGTTCATGATGGGCAGCCGCAATATGTCCGAATGGGATGACTTTGTAGCAGAGTGCAAGAGCCTCGGCATCGATGATGTAACAGCTATCTACCAGGATCGTTTCGATTCATACGTTGCTGTTATGGACGAGATGGGCGCCGTGGTATTCACGCAGTAATTCAATATTGGGTTAGTGATTTCATTAATAGCATACAGGCGGTCTTTCGGGACCGCCTTGTGTACATATAAGAGTAAAATCCCCCTCCGATGTTCGCAAATGCGAACATCAGGTGTCCTCCGCAGTGCGAAGGCTAAGGAGAATCCTCCTCCGGCGCATGGCGCCGGTGTCCCCCTTTAGACAAGGGGGACAGGGATGTTAACATTCGGGACATAGAGATACGTTCTTAATACATGAAAGGAGAAATTTCAAATGAAATCTTGCAGAATTATTGCTTTGATTCTTGCTATGCTTATGGCGTTTGCCATACTTTCCGGATGTCAGAGTGAAAAGAAGACCAAAACAATAGAAGAAACAAAAACAGAAGAAAAGAAGGAAGAGGCAAAAGCCAAGGAGGATAAGCCAGAAACTAGCGATGGTCCCACGCCTATCGTTATTTTCTTCCAGGATGACAACGTAAATTTCCCCCAGACGATAGATCGTCCCAACAACCAGAAGATCAACGAGATCGCCAAGGAGAAGTTTAACATTGAGATTATCATAGAGACCTGCATCTCCTCTGAAATGGAGTCCGCGGTCAATACACGTCTTGCCGCCGGTGCCGACGTGCCTGATATGATCACCTACGATTTTTCAATCCAGCGTGTTTCCGAGCTCTATGATCAGGGGCTTATCCTGGGACTTACCGATCTCATTAACGAACACGCTCCCGAGCTTAAGTTCCGCATGATGGAAGATAACCCCGCGATTATGGCTGCTCATGCCGACTCCGATGGTGAAATCCTTCGTGTTCCCTCATGTGAGGAATCCATTCAGCATGAAATCTACGTTATGCACCTACGTCATGACTGGCTGACAAAGCTGGGCATAGAATTCCCCACCACACCTGATGAGTTCCTCTCCGTGCTCAAAGCTTTCCAAGATAACGACATGAACGGCAACGGCAAGAAGGATGAAATCTTCACACCCGGCTCCGTTCAGACTTTGAATGTTTCCCTTTCCTCTGCTTTTGACGTATACGGACTGCGCAACGCCGAAAAGTCCTGGTATGTTGACGATGATGGCAAAGTCTATAACTCCATGGTTTCTGATGCGGCGAAGGATTATGTGGCTTACGTGGCTAAGCTTGCCGAGGAAGGCGTGCTTGACATGGAGTTTACAAACCAGACAGCGGATATGATAAACCAGAAGCGCTACAACAACCGTGTCAGCGGCACCACAGGCGCCTGGTGGGACAGCGTTGTGCTTGACGTTCAGATTGCCGAGAAGGTACCGGGCGCCACATATGTTCCCATGGAGCCTCTGAAGAGCGCTTCCGGCAAGCAGATGATACTCCGCCGCAACAATGTTGGCTGGTCTCCGCATATGATTACTGCTCAATGCGCCGATCCCGTAGGCTGCATAAAACTCCTTGACTGGTGCTACACAAAAGAAGGCACACAGATCCTCTA
>JAAZBA010000231.1 GCA_012514045.1 Clostridiales bacterium
ATGATAATGATGATAACACCTCAGGAGAACGAGGTTCCCTCCTATAAGCTTTCCGGTATTATGGGTACTCTCAATGCGGTGCTGTCAAACTTTAAATAGTCGGCTTGTGTTCCATTGATTTTGCGTTCAAAAATATACATCGTAGCTTGAAGGAGTAGGGGAATAAACCGGGAGGTAATCCTCCCAGGTGTTATGCTCTTGCTCTGTTTTTGTGTTTTATATACCCAGGAGGGGAAAATGGCATTGAATAACAGAGAAATGAAAAACAGAAGAAAAAAGAGAGTGCCGATAACCACCCTGTCGGTATTCAAGAGACTTATATTTCTTATGATGGTGTTCGGCTTCGCCGCTTTCTTCGCCGTGTCTGTCAAGCTCTTTAAGGTGCAGATGGTGGACTATGAGAATTATCAGAAGAAAGCCGTCGCCCAGCAGACGAAAAATGAAATAATCACTCCCCAGAGAGGCGTCATATACGACCGCAATATGAAGGAGCTGGCTATCAGCGCAGCAGTGGAGTCTGTATACATAAATCCTTCCGCCATCAGGGCACATGAGACGAAGCACAAACAGGATAATAAAGAGACGGCAAAGCTTATCTCTGAAGGCCTCGGCAGGATTCTCATGGTGGATTCAAACGAAATATACGAAAAGACCCAAAAATCCGGCAGCTTCCAGTACGTAAAGCGTAAGGTAGAAAAGGAAGACACGGATCGGGTCAGAAAATTTATTGAGGAGAACAGCATAAAGGGCGTCATCGGCTTTGAAGCGGACACAAAGCGCTACTACCCCTATGGAAACTTCGCGTCCCATGTAATAGGTTTTTGCGGTACTGACAACACAGGACTTTACGGACTGGAACTGGAGTTTGAAGACTATCTCGCGGGCACACCGGGAAGGATTGTGGCTGCAAAAAACGCCAAAGGCGTCGACATGCCATTTGAATACGATCAGTACCACGATGCTTCCGATGGCTACAGTCTTGTGCTTACGATTGACGAGGTAGTGCAGCACTACCTTGAAAAGCACCTTGAGTCCGCCCTTGAAAATTCCAAGGCGACGGAAGGGGTCTACGGGATTGTAATGGACGTTACAAATGCCGAGATTTTGGCTATGTCCGCAAAGCCTGACTACGATCTGAACAATCCCTTCGATATTGGAGGAGAAAACCTGGCTATTCTTGAGATGCAGGAGAATTCTGCTGAGCTTATCAAGGAATACAGGGAGAACATGTGGCTCAACAAAAATATAAGCTACTATTATGAGCCCGGCTCTGTCTTCAAGATTGCCACCGGTGCCATGGCGGTAGAAGAAAATGTTATCTCTGGCAACGATCACTTTGAGTGCACAGGATCTGTCACGATATATGACCGTGAGGTAGGTTGCTGGAACAACTACGGCCATGGAGTGGAGACGTTTGTGGAGGGTGTAAAGAACTCCTGCAACCCTGTTTTCATTGAACTTGGTAACAGACTGGGTCCATCTGCTTTCTTTAAGTACTTCAAGGCTTTTGGTTTTACTCAGAGGACAGGGATTGCGCTCCCCAGCGAGGTGGGTGGTTCGAGTCTTTTTTACCACAGCGAGTCATATCTCCGCAGCGTCCCCGTCAGCCTCGCGGTGTCCACTTTTGGACAGACGTTCAAGATTACTCCGCTTCAGATGATAACCGCGGTATCCGCGGTAGTAAATGGCGGTACGCTGTACGAACCCAAGATTGTAAAGCATATTGTAAACTCCGAGGGAACGATCGTTGAGACCTTTGATTCAAACGAGGTGCGCAGAGTCGTTTCCAGTGAGACATCCAAATATATGAATATGGCGCTTGAGGAGGCTGTAACCTCCGGCACTGGAACAAACGCCTATGTCCCGGGATACCGCGTAGCCGGAAAGACTGGTACAACCGTTAAGACCGACGCGGCGGAGGGCTACGAACAGACAAAGCTCCGTATAGCCTCCTTCCTTGGATACGCGCCGGCAGACGACCCGAGAATTGCAGTGCTTATCCTTGTGGACGAGCCAAACACAAACACAACCTCTGGAAACATGCTTGCTGCCCCTTATGTGGCTCAGGTAATCGCGGATGTGCTTCCATATCTTGGGGTTGAGCCCAAGTACTCCGAGGAGGAAGAAAAGACGGTGGAAACCACGATACCGGATTTCACCGGTCTTACAAGGGAGCAGGCTGAGAGACTTGCGAAGGATTACAAGCTTGTGTATGAGTTCAAGGGCGACGGCGATGTGGTTACGGATCAGATGCCCGTACCGGAGTCGGTAATGCCGCGAAACGGCGGTACTGTGATATACATGGGCGGCAACAGACCTACATATAAAATGAAGATGCCCAACCTTGAAGGCATGACTCTGGCAGGGATTCAAAAGCTTCTGAGAAATGAGGATCTGTACGTAAGGCCTGTGGGAGTCAACAGGAATGCCCCGAAAACTCTGTGCGTAAGCCATTATCCCACCACAGGCACAGAGATTGAAGCGGGAACGGTTATTACCATCAACTTCCTGGACAGCGGAAGCAGCGGAGCGGAATAGAGACAGGACGGAAGGGAGATTGACATGTTACTGAGGGAA
The DNA here is from genome assembly GCA_012514045.1 of Clostridiales bacterium. Taxonomy (GTDB): domain Bacteria; phylum Bacillota; class Clostridia; order Oscillospirales; family QAMX01; genus JAAZBA01. The sequence continues at coordinate 2,578 of JAAZBA010000231.1, forward strand.
TTGCTTGAGGGCGTAGAGATTGTAAAAATCTGCGCCGATCCTGATACGCAGATAGACAGCGTATGTTATGATTCCAGACGCGTCTGCGCCGGATCTGCCTTTGTTGCTGCAAGAAGAATAGGAGCCGACGGTCACGATTTCATCGACAACGCCATTGAAGAAGGCGCGGAGGTTATCGTGTCGGAAAAAGAACTACCCAGCGTACCTTTTGTACAGGTCGTCGATGGCAATAGGGCATTAGCGGTCATGTCCGCAAATCTTTACGGCAATCCTGCGAGAAAGATGAAGCTAATCGGTGTAACAGGAACAAAGGGAAAGACCACCACTTCTTTCTTTATAAAGTCCGTAATTGAAAAGACCACGGGGAAAAAGGTGGGACTCATCGGTACAATCCAGAACATGATAGGAAACGTCACCCAAGCCTCCCGTAATTCAACTCCCGAGGCCGTGGAGCTCCACAGTCTGCTGCGCCAGATGTACGACGGCGGCTGCGAATATGTAGTAATGGAGGTAAGCTCTCATTCTCTCGCGATCGACAGAGTTTACGGGTTGGAGTTTGAGATAGCGATATTTACCAATTTCTCCCAGGATCATCTGGATTACCATAAGACAATGGAATCATACTTGGATTCCAAGATGAAGCTGTTCGCTATGTGTAAGCTGGGGATAGTAAATATTGATGATGAGGCAAGCGAACATGTGATGTCTTCGGGAACATGCGAGTTTGCAACCTACGGTATAGAGAGCAATGACGCAGACCTACAAGCAAAGAACATTAGATTCCTGGAAGATCAGGGCTGTTCTTTTGAGGCGCTGACTTACGACAGCATAGAGAGGATATATCTCAGCACCCCGGGTATATTTACGGTGTACAACGCACTCGCGGCAGCTATATGCTGCCTAAAGCTTGGGATAAACTTAACTGACATCGCTTCCGCTCTTCGTAAAACGGAGCCGGTAAGAGGTAGGGTTGAGATAATTCCTACAGGTACGAAATATAAAGTTATTGTAGACTATGCCCACTCCCCCTCCAGTGTTGAGAGCGTGATAACCGCGGTCAGGAGTTTTACGAAAGGAAGGATTATTTCTCTTATCGGCTGCGGCGGAAACAGAGACAAGACAAAGAGACCAATCATGGCGTTAGCCGCAACAAGCGGCTCGGAGCACGTTATATTCACCACCGATAACCCGAGGTCAGAGCAGCCCGAGGACATAATTAAGGATATGATTGAAGGGCTTGATAGCTCAAAAGCCTCCTATGAGGTTATTGTAGACAGACGAACTGCAATACACCGGGCGTTGGACCTCGCCAGAGAAGGAGACACAGTGCTTATAATGGGCAAGGGACATGAAACATATCAGGAGATAAACGGTGAGCGGATTCATTTCGACGACCGGGAGGAGATTCTCCTATACTATGTGGATACCGACGGAAAGAAAAAGCTTGACTGAAATTCGGAGAAAAAATCACATGAAAATGGCTCTCGGAGAGGTTCGCTCGGCTCTGTGTCTTAAGGGCGATGAGACCACTGATAACATTGAAATATCGGGTATTTCCAAAAATACCCAGACGATAAAAGGGGGCGAGTTGTTCGTCCCCCTGAGGGGAGCACGCTTTGACGGCCACGATTTTATTCCCAAGGCCATTGAGGCAGGTGCTTTTGCTGTTCTCTGCGACAGATCAGATATTAACTGTTCGTTGCCTGTGATACGTGTTCACGATACGCTGGAAGCGGCGCAGAGGCTGGCGGAATACCATCTGTCAAAACTTTCCCTTAGGAAAATTGGGGTTACAGGCAGCGCGGGAAAGACCACTACCTGCCGCATGATTCATTCTGTTTTGTCCCAAGAAATGAGAACTTTCAAGACAGAGGACGACATGAACGGCCAGATAGGTCTTACATTCTCTGCTTTCGACATCAATGACAGCTACGAGGCAGCAGTGCTTGAGATGGGAATGTCGGAATATGGGGAGCTGTCCAGGCTTTCAAAAATCGGAAAGCCGGACATCGCGGTTATAAACATGGTAGGCAGTGCCCATATCGAATTTTTTGGTACAAGAGAGAATATCAGAAAAGCTAAGCTTGAGATACTTGACGGGATGGATGAGAACGGTACAGTTATCCTAAACGCTGATGATGAGCTTCTGTGGGCTCTCAAGGAAAGTATTCCCTTACGAACGATATATTACGGTATTGAGAATCCGCAGGCAGATGTTAAGGGAGAGTACCTGGGGGAGATTGACGGCACACAGCGCTTATCCTGTGGAAGCCATGTATATTCCGTTCCCGCAAAGGGAATACACTATGTCCAGAATGCTCTCGCAGCTATCGCTGTGGCAAGGGAGCTGAAGATATCGAAAGAAAAAATCAACGAGGGACTGAAGTCATTTCTGCCTGCAAATGGCAGGCAGAAGATATACGATCTTTTAGGATTTACGATTTTGGAAGACTGCTATAACGCAAGTCCTGAAGCGGTATGCGCATCTTTAGGGGTGCTGTCCGAATACAGAAACGGCAGAAGGATCGCTCTGCTGGGTGATATGCTGGAGCTAGGGGATTATACAGCCGAAGGCCATGAAAAATGCGGAAGACGCGCTGCCGGGTGCGCTGATATGCTCCTCGTATACGGCTCAAACCGGGAGCACTACATAAATGGTGCCCTCTCCGGCGGTATGGAAGAGAACAGCGTCAAAGGCTTCGATACGAGGGAGGAGATGGGGGAATATCTTATTTCCCATGCGAAAAAAGGCGACGCTTTGCTTTTTAAGGGAAGCATGATGACAAAAATGGGAGAGGTGCTCCGCATCTTCTCTGAGAGTATTAAATAAATCTGAGTCGGAAGGTATAAATCTATGTATGTTCTCGCGGTAGCGTTTGTTATTTCCTTCGCTGTTGCAGCCATAGTCGCGCCGAAGGTTATTCTTGCTCTTAGGAAGCTGAAGATCGGACAAAAAATTCTTGAAATCGGTCCAAAATGGCACATGAACAAGCAGAATATTCCCACCATGGGAGGCATAATCTTCATAGCCTCCTCACTTATCGCAATGCTAGCCATTGCGATCCTTATCCCCGGCAGAAGAAGCTTTCTTGCCATTACGGTGTATCTGATGAGCTTGACCTTCGGCGCCATCGGCTTTATTGATGACTACCGCAAGGTGAAGAAAAAGCAGAATCTCGGGCTTACAGCCATACAGAAGATTATTCTCCAAGTAGCTGTGGCTGCTTTGTTCATCGCTGTGCTCCATGCTTTGGGCTATGTCACAAACACCATTGCCATACCCTTTACAAAGATTGTGTGGACAATACCCTGGGTTATATACTACATCTTCATGGCGTTTGTCATTGTAGGCACAGTCAATGCCGTGAACCTGACAGACGGCATCGACGGTCTCGCTTCGGGCGTTACCTTTATTGTTATGGTGTTCTTTGCCGTGACGGGAGTGCACCTCTTTAATATTGGCAGCGATACCGCGATGATAGCGTTGGCGTCTCTTGCCTGCGCTGTGGCGGGAGGTCTGGGAGGCTTTCTTATCTATAACTTTAACCCCGCAAAGGTGTTTATGGGTGATACAGGCTCCCTTTTCCTCGGAGGACTTGTGGCAGCTATGGCGTTTGCCGTCAATCTTCCTATTATTCTCATACCTGTGGGACTTGTTTATATCATTGAGACATTATCTGTTATAATGCAGGTGACATATTTCAAGCTCACCGGAGGAAAGAGAATATTCAAGATGGCGCCTATTCACCACCATTTCGAGATGTGCGGCTATTCCGAACGTCAGATAGTGATAGCCGCGGTTATTATTACCCTTTTCACTTCAGCGCTGGCTTTTTGGGGCATTACGCTGATGTAGGCAGACTTTATCACGAAGGAAAGGAGGAAAAGCCATGAAAAGAAGCAATGCAAGACGTTATCTCGGGATGAAAACCTCAGGACGTCAAGAGGAATACCGTGAAACCGCATCTGATGTGCTGCGCATGTCCGATGAGGCTCCTCATGAGGAAGCCTCCGGCAAGGTTATACCTCTTAACGAGGAAGTGCAACCGGAGACAACAAGGGAGCTTTCGGAAAAGCGACGTAAGAAAGCGAAAAAGAAAAAGAAAAAAATTAAGCTGAGCGAGCGGGTAGGCGGTCTTGATGCTCCGTTTCTCATGCTTATAGTTGTGCTGAGCCTTGTGGGGCTTGTCATGCTTTTTTCTGCCAGCTACTCCTATGCCTATTACTATGAAGGCGGCGACTCCTTTTACTTTATAAGGAGACAGACGATGTTTGCCATTGTCGGCTTTGTCATAATGCTTGTTATTGCCAACATCCCCTATCAGATCTACCATAAATTCGCTACAATCGGTCTAATTAATGCATTGGTTCTTCTTGTGCTGGTGCTCTTTATAGGGCAGACCATCAATAACGCCAAACGTTGGCTGGGCGTCGGTGATATTTTTACTTTCCAGCCCTCGGAGGTGGCGAAAGTGGCAATGGTTGTTGCCTTCTCGAGCTACGTTGACCGATTAGGTTCAAGAATGAAGACATTATCCTACGGCATTGCGCCCTTCCTTGGGGTGCTTGGTATGATAGCGGCACTGCTCATGAAGCAGCCCCACCTTTCCGCTACAATAATCATTGTGTTGACAGGCATTGCTATTCTCTTCTTGGGAGGAGCCCATTTGGGTAAGCTGACAATACTTATCTTGATCGGCGGTGCGGCGGTCTATTGGATTGTTTTTGGCATGGGCTACAGTATCGAACGTATCGTTGTTTGGATGCTCCATGGACTAAATCTGGAGGAAGCCACGATTCTAAAATTCGTAAACAATCCGGCGCTTATTGAGTCGGTAGATGCTTATCAGTCACTCCAGTCATTCTACGCTGTGGGCTCAGGAGGCCTGTGGGGTCTCGGCTTGGGACAGTCGAGACAGAAGCATCTGTTCCTGCCAGAGCCTTCAAACGACTTTATTTTCGCCATTTTGTGTGAGGAACTGGGCTTTGTAGGCGCCATGGTAGTAATCCTCCTGTTCGCGGCTTTTATCGTTAGAGGCTATTATATCGCTATAAGAGCAAGAGATAAATTCGGCTCCCTTATCGTCGGAGGCATCATTACAATGCTGGCGCTGCAGATTTTTATAAATATCTCGGTTGTATGCGGACTGCTGCCCGTTACAGGCGCTTCACTTCCTTTCTTCAGCTATGGCGGTACATCCCTAATTATTCTCTACGCGCAGATGGGACTTGTGCTTGCGGTATCAAAGCAGATACTGGCGCCGGAGAGTGTAAGGCGTGAGCAGGATAAGAAGCAAAGGGAGCGGTCTGAGGAGTTCAGTGTTATTTCAAGAATTGGGGAAGAATAGAATGAGAGCGATAGTGTCAGGTGGTGGTACAGGAGGTCATATCAATCCCGCCATCGCTATATGCAAAT
>JAAZBA010000148.1 GCA_012514045.1 Clostridiales bacterium
AGCAATCCCTAGAACGCATCACCGGTGAGAAGGGCATCCTTCTACGGATGAACCGCTCCATACAAGCCGAGGGTGCTTTCGGCGTTATTAAGCAGGATTACGGTTTCCGGCAGTTTCTGCTCCGTGGCAACAAGAAGGTTTTGACCGAGATCCTCCTGGTGGCGATGGGTTACAATATCAACAAGCTCCACAGCAAAATTCAGCGAAATCGCACCGGACGGCAGCTGTTCGAAAAATTTACTGCTTAACGAAAGCAAAATTAGAATATCTTTCTACAAAAGGCGGGTTTTTGAGCCGGGCTGCTTGTTTTTGCCCGCTGTATATCCACAGAAGGACTCTTTTACTGAACTTGTGTCCGAATTCTGGGCATTAAGAGGGAGCTGTAGCAATCTCCGTTTTGCTACAGCTCCTATATAAATAGCATAGATTTTAGTTTTAGCTCCAAGGGGTTCGACAGGCTGCTTCTTACAAATCGTATTACCTTCAAGATTGGCTGCCGACAGTAAATCTGACGGCTTATTTTTCGCTTTTCAGCAGTTTCGCTTTTTCCTCGGCTTTTTTGGCGAAATCGTCTTTGACAAACAGAAGCATAATGATTCCGACCACACCGAGCCCAGCCATAACGAGATAGGCCAGCGTATACTTGCCGCCGGCGACCGCAGCTAGCACAGCGACTAAAACGGGGCCGGTGGCGCCAACACACTGGTTGATGGGTAGCATCACCTTGTAAGCTCTCGGGAAACCAAACCTTCCCCAAATGTGGACGCAATAGGAGAATAAGTAGCTATCGGCACCCCCCATCATGATGCCGATGATCGCGGTGCCGATCACAATGGTGATGATCGACGGGATAATGCTCAGCAGCAGCGCGACGATGGCGAGAACAAAGGAAACGATGGACGCGGTGCGGGGCCCAAACTTGGCGTCAAAAAGGCCAGCCAGGTAGCTGCCGATACAGGCACAGACACCGCCCACGGTGAGAAGGCCTATTGACAGATTCATATCGAAGCCCATCGACATCATTTTAGGTATGAACTGTCCCATAACGCCGTTGGCAAAGAGAAACTGGAGGCCCAGGCTGATGCCAATCAGCCAGACTTCCTTGGTCTTTAAGCATCGGCCGGCCGTCCATATACTGTGCTTGTCCTGCTCCATGCCTTCCTTCAGTATTGCCTGCGCCTGTTCCTTAGTCATGGTACGGTCATTGTCGGGGAAGCAGCCGATCTCCTCCGGGTTGTCACGCAGGAATATGAGTCCCAAAACCACGAGCACGAGGGTGACTGCTCCGAACACATAATATGAACCTTGCAGTCCAATCTTGACCAGGAGCGTCGACATCAGAATAACGCCCGTTGCGGCTGCAAGCGGCATGCCAATCGACGCCCAGCCAATCGCAAGAGCTTTTTTACGGGGGAACCAGTTTGCGATAATAACGCTGTTGCCGTTATAAGCGGCGGCGGAGCCGAAGACCTGCAGGCAGATCAATACGACCAGGAACTGCCACAAAGCGTTGACGTGTCCCCATACAGCAAACGCTACCCCGAAGATTATAAGAGTGATAAGGGACAGTTTCTTAGGTGAATATTTCTGCGCTAGGTGGCCGGTTATAATCATTGTAAAAACTGCGACCCATCCTGCAATCGTCTGGAACGAAAACAAAATAGTCGAATTCCAGTTATGTGCCTGACTAAAAGCTTCGGCTGTGACGTTCATCGTATTCAACGATGCCGTTACCAGGTAGAGTACTACAAAAGAGAACATGATAACGAACCAACCTCTACCGCCGAAGTTGCTTCTATACATACTGAAGCCCTTTTCTTTTTTGATCATTTTTGCACTCCTCCCTATACTAAAATACGATTTTTTTGTTTATCTCTTGTTTTCCTAGAATTTTTTCAAAACAATATATGTCCGCACCTCCCTACTGTCTAATCTGAACCATCATATTAAATTCGGCATATGACGGCAAATACTATCCTGGGCATTATCACTCTAAAGGCTCGACCATTCCTCTTGTCCTGATTATTGGCGGTATAGTTGAGATGTTAGGTGGTGCAAGCAGTTTCACTGAATTACTAATGATTGTAGTAGGTATCGTCATCGGGATGAAAAATAGTAGCATTGATTAAAGCAAGTGTTACCGTCATTTTTCGTTGATATTACCAAAACAAATAGCATAGACCGCCGCTTTTTTATTATTGTATATTAAAACACATTGTTAATCCAATCCAAATATGGTAATATTTTTATAACATTATAGTTATGGAGAGACGGATAATGACGCTTGGACAAATCAAATGCTTTATGACTGTGGCAACCGAGCGAAGTTTTGTGAAAGCCGCAAATGTTCTCTCTTCCATCCACTTAGAGGTCGAAGACAACCGGCTTCCGGATCTTTTTGGCAGGCTTCAGGCAGGAAAGTTGGATATTATTATGACATATGAGTTGTATCGGCCGCTGCAGTACGGTTTTATTGTCCAGCACCTTACCGATATCAACTGCAGAATCCTGTATTCCAAGACTTATTTCAAGTCCATCCAGTCACTTGCCGATTTGAACGGCACCGATGTTCTAATATTTGATGTCGATATCGAAAAGAAATTCGGGAAGATGGTGAAAAATATCTGCAGCGATTACGGCTTCATAGCGGAGATTAAAAACTGTAGCCGGTTTGAAAGCGCTGTGTTTGACATGGCCTGCGGAAAAGGCGTGATGCTCCATACCGAATGGGATAACGTCGTTACAAACGCGCCGTATGATTTCCTCCCGTTTCCGTATAGTGCCCCTGTCAACTTGGTCTACCAGAATGTACATGATAAGCCGCAACACACAAAGCAATCTTTTGTCGAAAGCCTTGTCTGAACGCTACTTCAAAGAATATTTACCAATCTGTGATAGTTCTCGTAAACTCCAAAACAGTACTAAACGAGAGATATGCTCCAAGGGAATTAAATCAGGTCATCCAGGCTGGCTCCAACGCAGCAAACAACTAAGTAGCGGATTCTACACGAAATTCCGCTACTTTTCTTCTGTTTATTTCTTAAAATTTATCGCGTTTCCTACCGCATTTTTATCGCACGAAGTTGTGAAAAACTATGATAGGGTCTACTGAAAAACCCGAAAAGCATTGAAAACGCTAGAGATTTATTCCGGAGAATTTTCAATGCTTTTCGGGTTTTTCAGTAGACCCTATCATAGTTTTTCACAACTTC
>JAAZBA010000295.1 GCA_012514045.1 Clostridiales bacterium
CATTGAAAACGCTAGAGATTTATTCCGGAGAATTTTCCGCCGATACTGGACGGATAGCAATTACAGCCCGTTTCGCATTCGGATCGATATACATCAAGGAACAAGAGTGGCTAACCGACGAAGGAAGCGTACGATACATACAGGAGAACCCTTATGCCCAGTATTTTTTGGGGTTGAAGCGTTTTCATCCGGAACCGCTGTTTGAAGCATCCATGATGGTTCACTTTCGCAAACGTTTTCCAGCAAGTGAAATCATCAAAATCAACGAGTATATCTGTCTGGGGCACTGGGCCCACAGCCAACTATTGACATTGGCTTATATTACGGCAGCCCCATCTTGAGGTATATAAGAAGCTTATTCAAAATGAAGCTTGACGTTCTGTGCCAGTAGGCGCTCCTGAAGTGCTCCGATATCAAGTCCCGGAAAATCGTCTGTCAGCGAGGCCGCCGTGCCGGCCGCTTCGCCGGTGACGGCACAAGCCGGAATGACGCGCGTGATATCCCACATGGCGTCTGTAACTGAGATATCTCTGCCAGCAACGAGGAGATTTTTAATTTCAATTGTATAAAGTGTTCTGAATGGAATCTCATACACGGGGCCGCGTTTCCGACAGTCGCCGGTCATCCCGATGCTATCTGGCATATGGACGCGGTTTTCAATTACATCCAACGTATATACACCCACCAAACGGCGTGACATACGCACAAGCGGAATCATTGACATCGTCACCGGAACGTATGAGCCATCGGTCTCGCGGTGCTTCAGTATGTCCTCAAGCATCTTACCGTGCGAAGCAATAACGGCGCGGCTGAGCTCCGCTCCCTCGACTCCCGAAAAGCGGATGCTGTCGTCCAAACTTTCCACCTTTTTAGCGCAAATCACTCCACCGTCATTTTTTTCTTGAGGCATTCGGTCGGGCGCGATATCGGCAAGACCGAACATCTTCAGCCGTACCTTTCCACCACTGTAATAATAATACCAGCTTGCAAGCCTGTTGCCACCTTCATGGAGCGCCGTTTTCACACCTGCCATATGGCAGATATCGGCGTCCCCCGTACTGTCAATCACGGTTTCTACCGCAATTGCAGAACGGCCCGATTTATTTTCGACAAAGACGGCGGTAATCTTTTCTGATTCAACGGCAACGCCGCAGGCTAGGGTACCGTATAAAATCGTTACACCGAGCGTCTGAAGAAGTGCTTCGGCTTCGAGCGCGAACAAATGCGGATTAAACTGCGTCAAGTAACGATTTTTTTTCCGCTCTTCGAGAGTACCTCCGTTGAGCCACGCGCTCGGGTAGTTTTCCTCGGCACCATGCTTAATTGAAAGCTTCAGAAGCTCTTCGCCGATTCCGAAGATAAGCTGATTCCCCTCACCGTCACACAAAGGCAGATAAATCGTGACAAGCCCAAGCGTCGCCATGCCGCCCAACACATATTCGCGCTCAAGCAAAACGACCTTCTTTCCGTTCCTTGCCGCTGCCACGGCAGCCGCGATGCCGGCGATACCTCCACCCGCGACGAGCACGTCACAGGACAGCCCAATTTTCGTCTGCCGTTCCTTTTCTACAATAACCTTTTCCATAAGCACCGTCCCATTAGATTTTCTTCGTGATCTCGATACACATCCGGCAGCTGACCGTCAAGGTCTTCGGCTCGTGGTTCGCCGATGTAAAAACCGAGCTACAGTAGCCGTAGCGCATTCAATGCTGATATCCATTTACCACATGCTTTAAAGAAGGTGTTCCGTAATACCGGAGCCCACTGTCATCCATTGTACCTCTCCGTCACCAATGGTATCCTCATTACCTATACTATCCTTATTATTCATAAATCCGCGATACACATAACTGATTGTCTCGATATCTCTGTGCGGATGCATGGGGAAACCCGCCGTGTAATCATCCGGATTCGTTCTGTCAAAGGAATCGAGCATTAAAATCGGATCATATACCACACGTCGATGCCGAGCCCCTTCAGCTCCCGCACCCTGCGTAGACGGCATGCTCGATGATTACGCCCACATCCTCAAAGACAGAAATATGGAGATCCTGTGCAATCAGATGTGCGAAGCTCTACAGGCAACAACTACCAGTTACTCTATTGATACCTAAACAAGCTTTACCACTTTCATCGACAGGAGTTATGAAGGATACAAAGCATTCAGGGAATGCCCCCCGCTGACCTCACCACCTTCGTTGTCGTTGGTATCGTTTCCGCCCAGTACGGCAAGAAGATTGACCCGGTCAAATAGATGCTATACTCGCTGCCAATGTGTATATGCTTCATAGCCATCGGTCTGGTTTTCGCATACATCGGGTAAGGCGTGTTCCAAATTGTGCAAGTGAGTTTAAGGTCTTAACTCAAATAAATCAGCCGGTCGCGGTTTTTTCCGCAGCCGGCTATTTTTCTATTCTGTTTATTGACCGATGTAGGGATTATAGGTTTCGTATATCTTCTGTGCCCAGATATGACAGTTACTATAGAGTACGCCCTGTTTTTCCGCGCCTTTTACGTAGCCTCTGATCGGAGAAACGTGATAATGATTTTTGAATTCTGACTCCATTGAAGCCGCGCAGAATTCGGTCATGTTCTTAAATCCGTCGGGATCGAATCTGTCCCACATGAACAGAAGCTCGAAAGAGGCGAAATGACCGTACTCCATCGGTATGATCTGATAATTCTCAGG
>JAAZBA010000138.1 GCA_012514045.1 Clostridiales bacterium
AAAGGACGCCTCCGTCTGAAGACGCCCTTAAACGCGGCAAGCCGGGCAGCTAGCGCGTGGCAGCGCAACGCGGAACGCCGCAGCAGCGCAGTCTGGAACGGCGTAGCATCTCAGCCGCAATAATCACCTACTTTGGAAACTATGGCGAACAAGAGGGAGATGGCAAAGCCACAATATCTGCGCAAGAACAACAGGTACAGACAGCTCAAATTGCCGACGAGGCAATGAAAGGCTGAGTCTTTGCAGCGCACTAGAAATCGTCTTTGAGCCTCTGAGCTGGGAAAATGATGGTCGGGGTGACAGGATTTGAACCTGCGGCCCTCTGCTCCCAAATTGATAAATATGCATGATAAATTCAACCGATACGTCATCTTACAGCGTAAATAGAAAGCAGATACGATCGATAATTGCATCTAAAACTGATGTTATGAATAAAATAATACCCATATAATACCCATTTGAAAGAATCAGAAAACGGAAATACTGGATCAGGCTTCTAAAGAGGCAGCAGCATTTTGGAAAACTAATGTTATATTTGAGGTTTTGTGTTTGAAGCCGCTGGGGCATAGTAGCGTGTTATCGCTTCTGATAATCTGACGGGCTTTTTGTTGGCGTTTGTAATGCTATGGGCTCCTTATATGAGGCTGTGGAATCAATGATTGCAGAGCGCGTCCAATCACTTTGCTTTCACGAAAGGCATATATCTCAAGGTAATTCGACATTCATCCATCAGGGCAATTGGGCGGCACCGCCTGGGGGGCCGTTCTATAAACCTGAGTAAAGTAACTTTCGCACAAGGGGCTTATAACGATTCTGATTGTCATCGCATTACCGTCCCTGAATACCGAGCAGAATTCTCGGCTTTCCACTTGAACCCTGTTCTTCCTTTCCTCTGTGGGTACTATCTCTTTAATTTTGACTTAGAGTGACAAAACACTCTTTTGCTAAAACCCGTCCAATACTGTCGGCAATGGATCCCAAGGTAGATGTCACAGCTACGCCTTTTAATATCATTTTCTTGAAAATATATTAGCTTCTTTTAACTAGTCTATTTGGCAGCGTCTTTATCCTTTACCCGATCATTAAGACCACTCTCGTCCTCGAGTAGTTTAAACAACTCATATTTCGTATGTATGCCGAGCTTATTATAAATATGATTTACGTGGGTTTTTATTGTGTTTATAGACAAGACCATCTCGTCCGCAATAAGACGAAGGCTCTTGCCACGTGCCAACAGCACTAAAATCTCCTCTTCTCGACTTGATAGCAGAAAAGCGTCGGACAAAAAGTGGCAACGCTCCTGAACGCTGGATATGATGTCTGGCTTATCATATGCAGTTTCTTGTGTTTCGAGTTTTTGTAGACCGAATAGATTCTTTCGAATCATTGGTAGTAAAAATATGCTCGCAAAGAAGAGCGTATAAAGAAAACTCATGATGAAAACAGATGAGATATTACCTAGCTGTAAGCGATAGATTAGCAGCTCGAAACACCATCCAAGTATAAGCCCCAGGTTATTCGCTACCCCGCCGAAAGCAAATATTCTAAATGGTGAATAATTTGATGAAAGAATGAAAGAGCCTAAGTAGCAGTAAAAAGAGGCAACAAACAAGGCATAGCTGACGCTCATGAAAACAGCGAGAACCATCTCATCAACTTTGAAAAAAAACAAGAGCATCAAGTCGGCTGAAGCCAAAATAATAATAGCCAGAGAAACAATAGGAAGGGACAGGTGCTTCGTTGCAAATTCTGCCAAAAAGATGATGAATAAAGATATGAAGGAAATGACGTAGACAAATGGCCATTCCTCTAGATTGAGGGAGGATCCGTTTAATGCTGTCGTCCTCAAAAAGCCCAATGGCATGGAGAAGATGATGATGTAAACAAGAATTCTCCTGAATTCAGGATGGCTTATAACATCTCTTTCGGGCTTTTCGGGCTTTTCGACCTTAT
>JAAZBA010000104.1 GCA_012514045.1 Clostridiales bacterium
ATCGGTACTTTTTCAAAATAGATTATTCCGCATACCTGACTATCAGCGAGGTTATGCATGGAAGCACGAGCAACTTGCCGATTTTGGTTGATTGCATTGATTTTATGAGAACGGGATTTCAGGATGGCGCAACTACCCAGCTATAAAGCATCCCGATTAGATAAAAGATTGCCATATTTGTGGATGGGTGTTTCTGGCATGGGCATGATTGTCGCAATACACGTCCAAAAGAAAATGAAGAATACTGGACAAAAAAGCGTGCTCGCAATATGCAGCACGATAAAAATGTGAAATCCATTTTCGAGAGTCGAGGATGGATTGTTATGCTGATTTGGGAATGCGAACTTAAGAAAAATAATCTTTCATTGTTGGTTGATAAACTAAAAACCGTCCAACGCGAGAAGAATTCGCAGGAGGTATAATATGAGCTTATGGGAAACTCCGGGGGTTCCGCACAAAGGCTGGATTTGCACCGGAATGATTGATTTGCGGGAGGACGATCCTGAAGCGGAACTGGAAACGTGCGAAATGTGCGGCAAGGAAGGTATAAGGTATGTACATATCATGGAACATCCCAAATATCGGCAAACCGTGATGGTTGGTCGTGTGTGCGCGGAAAACATGGAAAATGACTATGCTGCTCCGGGACGTCGTGAGCGCGAATTGCTTAACCGGCATAACAGAAAAATGACTTTCCTGAAACGAGAATGGCAGCACCGACAGAACGGTAACTACGTTCTTAAATTCAAGGGTGAGTATCTGACGATAATACCGAGTAATTATAATAAGAATTGCTACGGTGTAATATATTGTGGTCAGAGCATCTGGAAATATAAAGGCAGGAGAATATCGGACTTACAGACAGCAAAGCTGGCCGCTTTTGATATCTTTGATACATTGAGATAGATGGTTCATTATTTATCATTTATAAAATAGTTGATAATCATTAAAAGAGGTTTTGTTTTAGACGGTTTCGATTGTATACGAAATGGACACATGCTCTCTGCTCGAAATCAATTCGGACGAGCAATATTGCTTAAATGTGTTTAACCGAAGTGCATGAAGAGGGCTGCACATCTCTGAGCGGTAACTATAGCAAATAATAGTAAGATCGTTTAAACCCAAGGAGGAAACAGCATTGCGGATATTAAGCCAAGCCACTCTTATTCGGTATTTATCTGTTATGAATAACGGGGAGATTGACTTTTTCTTGGGTTCAGGCGCATCTGCTCAAGCCGGTATCCCTACTGGTGGCACAATGATCTTGGATTTCAAACGTGAACTATATTGCACAGAGATTGGTGTATCAAGAGATTTGTTCAAAGACCTGAATGCCGAAATTACACGAAAAACGCTACAACATTATTTTGACACTCAAGGCGGCCATCCTGCACTAGGGGCATCCGATGAATATGCGCATTATTTTGAGCTGTGCTATCCCACTTCTATCGCAAGAGAGCGTTACATACAGAGGAAAGTTAAGGATGTTCTTCCATCAATAGGTCATTTGTGTCTAGGTGACCTATTTATTAAGAAAAAAGTCGTTAATGTTTGGACAACGAATTTTGACGAGCTTATTGAATCTGGGATCAAAACGCTTGCCCCACACCATAGTTTTAACGTTTATAGCAGTGCCAATAGAAGTGTTGCTCCCAGTAATGCTCTTTCATCGGTCATCAAACTACATGGCGATTACCGATATGACCATATCAAAAATACACCGGCTGAACTCCAAAGCCTCGAAACCAGTATGCATAAGGCTTTTTCAGAATCCCTCCGTAACAAGG
>JAAZBA010000053.1 GCA_012514045.1 Clostridiales bacterium
ATCATTGACACAAACGTAAGCTGTCTCGGCTACAGCCGCAACGGCTGTGGATATGAATAAGGGAGAAATAACATGTATCTTTGCGGCATAGATGTGGGCACTACCACAATAAAGTCCTCTGTCTTTGACGAGAGAGGCCGTCTGCTCAAGACATATAGCGAAGGTTATCCCCTTATCACGTCCCCGAGAGGGGGCGTGGAGCAGGACGCCCAATCATGGTATGACCTGTCGGCAGCCACAATGAAAAAATGCATGTCAGAGCTTCCCGCCACAGACAAAGCATATCTTTCAATCAGCGCCCAGGGGGGAAGCGTTGTCCCGGTGGACGAAAACGGAGAGCCGCTGGCTCTCGCCGCCACCTGGATGGACGGCCGGGGAGAGGAGTTCATAACCGAGCTCTGCACAAAATATTCCCGGGACGAATTCTTTAAAAAAACGGGCAAGAGACCGGGAAAAACTTCGGGGCTCACGAAAATAAAGCTATTTGAGCATTTAAACCCCGCCGCCTATCTTACGACTTTAGAGTATGTAAACATGAGGCTCACTGGAAGAGCCGTCACCGATCCCACAAGCGCTGAGATGGTGGCGCTCTACGACATCAATGACGGTGGCTGGCAAAGGGAAATCCTTGACGTATGCGGTATTGATATAAATAAGCTTCCGGAGATTGCCCCCAGCGGGGAGATCATAGGTAAGCTCACTCCCGAGGCTGTATCCGACAGCGGGCTTCCGGAGGAGACCTATGTGGTCAACGGAGCTCACGATCAGTACATCGCCGCGGCGGGAGCAAACGTGCTTTCCCATGGAGACGTGCTTCTCTCCACCGGCACCGCCTGGGTGGTATTCGGGAGCGCGGAGAAGCGAAACCTGAATTCAAGTCTCAGCATCGGTCCCCACGTAATCCCCGACATGTTCGGCGTGTTCTCAAGCGTACCTACGGGAGGCGCCGCCCTTGACTGGGTGAGAGGCAAAATCCTGTCAGATGTGGACTTTGAGACACTGGACGGGGAGGTCATGGAAAGGATAGGAAAAAACAAAAACCTCATGTGCGTGCCCAGGTTCAGCGGTCAGGAAGCGGTCATAAGCGGCCTTGAGCTGAGCACCAACGGCTACGACATCGCCCTCGCGGTTATGGAGGGTGTGGTATTCGAGGTCAGAACGATATTCGAGCGCTTCATGGCGGACGGATATCTCCCGGCGAAGGATATCTCCGTGTTCCGTGACGGAAAGAAGCTTCTGGGCATGGTTGGCGGAGCGGTTAAGGGCAAACCCTGGCAGACATTGGTGGGAGCGATTTTAGGCGACACCGCCATCTACCGCGACTCCAACATGACGCTCATCGGCACGGCGGTATTCGCCGGCGTGGCGGCAGGCATATGGAAAAACTACGCGGAGGGCTCCGATGCCATATGCGACCCTGTTCCCCTCACCTCGGGAGCTGAGCTGAGAGCGTTCTACGATGAAAAATTTGAATCTTACAAGAACAGATTGAAGAAATAAAGGAGCTGATACATCGATGGCATTATTTGACGTATTGGATGTGGACCGCAAGTTTTACAAGGAACGGCTTGAAGAGTTTCTTCCGGACAGCCTGTTCGACACCCACACCCACGTGTTCCTCACAAAACATACTAAAAACAAAAGCACCCAGTCCTCCGTAACCTGGCCGGGACGTGTTGCTTCCAAAAATCCGGTGGAGGACCTGGACGAGACAGCGCGGCTTATGTTTCCGGGCAAGAGGTATGTGCCTCTCATGTTCCAGTCCGGAGCGTCCCCTCAGTCGATGTATCTCGCCAACGCATACATAAGCGACTGTTCGAGCAGAACAGGCTATCCGGCTCTCTACTACACCCATCAGGATCAGTCCGGTGAGGAAGTGGAGCGGGCGGTAATCGCCGGAGGGTTCAGGGGTATCAAGATGTATTATAGTTTTCTCCCCGCCTATATCCCTTCCCCTGAGATCCGCATATTCGACTATCTGCCCCACAAGCACCTTGAAGTCTGCGACAAGCACGGCTGGACGGTTATGCTTCATATCCCGAGACCTAAAAGGCTGCGGGACCCGGTGAACATAGCCC
>JAAZBA010000128.1 GCA_012514045.1 Clostridiales bacterium
CAATGGCGTTTTCAAATTCAAGGCTCATATAAATCCTCCTGTGGTATTACTGCTTAAGAAGTCTCTTAAGTGCGTATCTGACCATATTTTCCGTACTTTCGCTTGGGTCAACACCATTCAAGGCATTTGTCGCCTCACTTGCGCCATAGCCAAGCACCTGTAGCGCCATAATAGATTCTCCAAGTTTGTCGCCTGCCTCTGGGTCAAGCTGTGAACCGAAGGCAGTTCCTGTCCTTCCGATGTCACCGAAGCTCTTCTTAAGCTTGTCTTTCAGCTCAAGAATAATCCTCTGGGCTATCTTTTTTCCTACACCGGGAGACCGGGTAATCTCCTTTTCATCTTCGGAAAGAACAGCTATGGCAAACTTCTCAGGGCTTAGTGTTGACAGTATTGACAGCGCCACTTTTGCGCCGATTCCGGAAATGCCTAGAAGAAGACGAAAACAATCACGCTCCTGAATATCGTAGAATCCATATAGATCGAATGCATCTTCTTTTATATATACATGAGTATAAAGTTTGACGGTATCACCGTTACTCAGCAGGGATTGAGTCTGATTTGTTACATTTAGAAGATAACCAACACCTGCGCAGTCAATGACAGCTATGTGAGGTTCAATGTGGCTTACCCTGCCTTCAATATAGTAAAACATATCGTATCTCCTGATGACTTATAGAAGTTTGTTTATCATGACGGAGGTCGATGAGTGGGCATGGCAAAGGGCAATCGCTAAGGCATCAGCAGCATCATCGGGCTTAGGAACGGCTGACAAGCCGAGAATTGTTTTCGTAAGCTCCATAACCTGCTGCTTTTCCGCTCTTCCATAGCCTACAACGGCCTGCTTTACCTGCAAAGGAGTATATTCAAATGTTGGAATATTTCTCTTGGAGCAGGCAAGTATTATAACTCCCCTTGCCTGACCGACCATGATTGCCGTTTTGGAGTTTGTATTGAAAAAAAGCTCCTCTACCGCCACTGCGTCAGGCTTTATCATGTCAAGAAGCTTGTTTAGGTCATCATATATTGTACAAAGTCTTTCGGGAGCCGGTATATGAGCCTCAGTTCTTATGGCACCGTATCTTAGCATTTTCGACTTTTGATTATGAAACTCAATCGCTCCGAAGCCGACTATAGCGTAGCCGGGATCTATGCCGAGAATTATCAAGGGAACGCTCCTCCGTTTGATTTTCTGTATTTAATTATACAACACTTTTTCCTTTTTTTCAATACAAGGTAAAAGAAAAATAACTATTCTCTTCTTTTATCATTGACTATTTTCTACTTTTATTATACTATATAATTGTATACATTAGAGAAAGGACAATATTGAGTGATAAATCTTCCGAGCCATGTGGAAATGATCCTCTCACGCCTGAGCGATGCAGGATTTGAAGCATATATAGTAGGCGGTTGTGTTCGTGACAGTCTCTTGGGCAAATTTTCTTCCGATTGGGATATCACAACAAATGCCAAGCCAGAAGAAATAAAAAAGACATTTGAAGGCTGCAACCTCGTAGAAATAGGAATTGTCCATGGAACTATTGGAGTTATAACAGATGATATAATCACGGAAATCACAACCTACAGAATTGATGGCGAGTATCTTGACTCAAGGCATCCGGAAACTGTTTCCTTCACAACAAGCCTTCGTGAAGATCTTAAAAGGCGTGATTTTACCATAAACGCCATGGCATATAACCTGGAAGATGGATTGATTGATTATTTCAACGGTTGTAATGACCTAAAGAACGAAATTATCAGAACCGTCGGAGACCCGAAAAAAAGATTTTCGGAGGACGCGCTTCGAATTCTTCGTGCTCTCAGGTTTTCCTCCACTCTTGGCTTTAATATTGAAGAGTCCTCAGAGACACAGCTGAGGGTTATGTCACACATGCTTGAGAATATATCTGCGGAACGAAAATACATTGAACTTACAAAGCTTCTTTTTGGCTCCTCTTGTGAAAATGTCCTCTCAAAACATAATGATATAATATCCAAGGTCATCCCTGAGCTTGAGCCAACATATCTTTTTGATCAAAACCATCCATATCATCATCTACCGCTTTGGGAACACCTCTGCAAAACCGTTGCTAATGTGGAAAATGATCCTGCGCTGAAGTACGCAGCACTTCTTCATGACATAGCAAAGCCGCTTTGCGCAAATACACAAAACGGCTTAACGCTTTACGACAAACATGAGACTTTAGGAGCGGTCATTGCCGAGTCTGTAATGACAAGGC
>JAAZBA010000209.1 GCA_012514045.1 Clostridiales bacterium
CGTATCAAAGCTGCAGGCATAGCCGACTTCTATTCTACTGAGGCTATCTCAAAGGCTTTCCCCAACAGCTTTACCGCTTTCTCATCTCATCTTGGCAACCTCGGATATATTTCCGCTATGCTAGCGAGATACACTCATATAGGTACAGGCTGTGCATTCAATGCCAATTCCGATGGCATTCTTTATTACACGCAAATACTCTATGCTTCAAAATAAAGGAGAAATCGCTTATGAAAATCAGTTTTTCTACCCTTGGATGCCCGAAATGGCATTGGAAAGAGATTCTTGCCGCAGCTGCCGACCTTAACTATGACGGTATTGAGCTTCGCGGACTGGGAAACACTATGTTCATGCCCCGCGCCGAAATCTTTTCACCCTCAAAATTTGAGCAGACCAACGCCGAGCTTAAAAAGCGCAATGTTGAAATATCCTGCATAACCTCCGACATTCTTCTCCACAAGGATGGAATGTATTATCTCAGCGCAACCCTTCAGTATATTGCCCTTGCCCATGACCTGGACTGTAAGTATATAAGGATGTTGGCAGACGAGAATCCCTGGCCTTCTGATGAGGTGGAATACGATCTCGTGCTTTCACGTCTTCGCAAAGTGGCTCCGGTGGCGAATGCTCTTGGTGTGGTGCTTCTCGTTGAGTCAAACGGTGTATTTGCCGATACAAAACTTCTTCGCAAATTGATCCTTGATGTCAACTCACCCGCCGTCAAAGTTTTATGGGACATTAACCATCCTGTGCGTTATTATAACGAATCCCCCGCCGAGACATATGCAAATATCGGCGAATTTGTCTGCCATATACATGTCAAGGATAGTATCATTGAAAATGGTAAGATAAAGTATAAAATGCTTGGTTATGGCGATCTTCCTATCAATGAATGCTTCGCTCTTCTCAAGAGCCATGGTTTTGACGGCTTTGTCTCTCTCGAGTGGACAAAGCGTTGGAATGCGGAGCTTGAGGACGCAGGCGTTGTCTTCAGCCAGTTCGCTCATGCTGCAAGACAACTTTGGAAAAATGCGTAAACTGACATCTTTCCTGCTTGTCCTTCTTCTGCTGTCGGGATGTACATCCGGTAAGCCTTATACTATGACTTTTTTCGCTATGGATACTTTTATGTCTTTCTCTATTTATGGAGAGGATCTGACAGAAGAGCTCTCCAGGCGTGTGTATGAGCTTGAGGACATCATGTCGGAGACAAGACAGGGAAGCGATGTCTGCAATATCAACGAAAGCAAAGGAAGCCGGTATGTCGAGGTCTCCCCTCAGACTGTCGAGCTTCTTTTGCGTACAATAGAACTTTGCCATATAACAGACGGTCTGTTCGACCCTACTGTAGGCGCTCTTAAGCAGTTGTGGGAATCATCTTCAGGGATTCCCGAAAGAGATAAAATAGAAACAACGCTCTCTAACGTTGACTATAATAAGCTCTTGATTAAAGGCAACACTGTCAAACTTGAAAGTAGCGCTCTTCTCGATCTCGGCGGTGTAGCAAAGGGCTACGCCTGTGATGAGTGTCTTGATATTCTTCGGGAAAATGGCGTATCGCAGGCACTGCTGCAACTGGGAGGAAGCGTTATCGCTCACGGAACTAATATCGACGGTAAAGATTGGAAAATCGGGATTCGTGATCCCGACGGCAGCGCCTCGGAGTATATTGCTGTGGTTCAGGTCAGCGATACCATTCTTACAAGTTCTGGGGATTATGAGAGATTCAAGGAAATAGACGGCGTTAGATATCACCATATTTTTGATACACGCACAGGATATCCCGTATCAAACGACCTTCGTTCGGTAACAATTATATATCCAGAAGGTATTACCGGGGATGTTCTTTCCACGGCTGTTTTCGCGATGGGACTTCAGGATGGGCTTAGTTTTTTGTATTCGTCCGATATTGAATTCGATGCTGTCTTTATTACAAAGGATATGAAAATCGTTTATACGCAGGGACTTAAAGGTAAAATCGAAGTCACAGACGGGAGGTATTCGCTTGAAGCCGCGTAGGGGTGACTATTTCATTGTTTTAATAGTGCTTATCAGCGCCCTTCTGCTTGCTTTTTTCTCCAGAGCTTCCGATGAACCTGCTGTTGTAACGGTGATGATAGACGGAAAAACTGCGCAGAGTTTTTCTCTGCCACATATAGGGGAATATGAATTCTCCGGTAACGGATATTCCTGTGTAGTTGAGCTTGATGAAATGAAAGCGCGAGTCAAGGAGTGCGACTGTCCGGACGGAGACTGTGTATCAGTCGGTTGGCTTGAAAAATGCGGTGACCGAGCTGTCTGTCTTCCCGCAAGAATTATTGTTTGTATGGAAGGTAACGGCGGAATAGATGCGGTGGTATACTGATGAGAAACAAGAACATTGCTCTGTCGTCCCTCTTGCTTGCTGTGTCTCTGGTACTTTCCTATCTTGAAGGATTCATACCATTCCCCGTTCCAGGATTTAAGCTCGGACTTGCCAATATCGCGATTCTTGTGGCGCTTTATACAATGGGACCGCTTTGCGCGTTTGTAATTTGTATTCTCAAATGCCTCTTTAGTTCGCTCTTCAGCTTCGGCATTACAGCATTTTTGTTTTCCTTGGCGGGAGGTTTATTATCTCTTTTTGTTATGATTTTTCTTAAAAAATACTTTTCCAGAAGCGTTTCCATCTACGGCGTAAGTATAGCAGGTGCGGCGTTTCACAATCTAGGTCAGATTATCATTGCATCGGTAATCATGGAAACGTCGCTATATACCACATATCTGCCTATTCTTCTTTTGCTTTCCGTTATATCCGGAGCTGTAACATCAGTTATTGCCAGAGCTTCAATTAAAGCTGTTAATGCTTCCAAGGGAACATAACTATAAAAATCAAAAACCTGCCGCAAAAAGCAGGTTTTTTGATCTATTCTATATATTCAAATTCGAGATCGTAAATGCTTACGGTGTCTCCCTCTTTAATATCCATTTCTCTCAAGCGGTCAAACACTCCGGCTTTACGCATTACCCTTTCAAAGTACATTCTCGACTCATAATCGTCGAAGTTAACGCTTCTCATAGCCTTGTAAAGCCATTTACCCTCGACTATGAATACATCGTCCTCACGAACAATGGAGATTTCCTTGGAACCTCCTTCAACGACAGCTTCAGGCACGTACTCTGGCTCAAATATAAGCACAGGTGGCAGCTTTTCAAGTTCCAAAGCTATCTTATTCACAAGTGTCTTTACGTTCTCGCCGGTAGCAGCGCAAATTCTAAAGAACTCATAACCTTTTTCCCTTATGTATTCTTCGAAACGAATCGCGGCTTTCTCGTCCTGTATAATATCTGTCTTATTCGCCGCCACTATCTGCTTGCGCTTTGAAAGCATCTCGCTGTAGCTCGAAAGCTCACCCATGATTGTTTCAAAGTCCTCAATGGGATCTCTTCCTTCGATACCACTTACGTCAACTATGTGCACTAAAAGCCTGCAGCGCTCCACATGGCGCAGGAAATGATGTCCAAGTCCCGAGCCGTCTTTGGCGCCTTCGATAAGTCCCGGGATATCAGCCATAACAAAAGACGATCCCTCGTCCACATATACTACACCCAGATTGGGCTTAAGTGTTGTGAAGTGGTAATTTGCTATCTTCGGTCTGGCTGAGGATACGACACTGAGAAGTGTTGACTTACCTACATTTGGGAAAC
>JAAZBA010000057.1 GCA_012514045.1 Clostridiales bacterium
CATTTGAAAGGAAGTCTGCTACGGCGTTTACGTAGTTTACAACTCTTACAAGGATTTTGCCGTGTGGACGTGAATCGTAGTAATCAAAGGGCAGTTTCTGGAGGTGGGAAAACAGATCATGACGAATCTCGGCTATGATATGCTGACCGGATTTCGTTATGAGCACCGCCTTCATTCTGCTGCAGAAGAGGAGCAAAAGGACTGTGAGAAGGAATAGGCCTGACATCTTGAATATTCCCGGGATATCTTTGGCAGGAATGAGATCGTCTACAACTGTCCGTGTAAACAGAGGCATAAGAAGCCCCAAAAGCATTGTAGCGATACTGAAGATAAAAGCAACAAGAAGCTTTTTAGCGTGACGCTTGACGTATATTATAGCTCTTGCAAACTGCTTAATATTGAAACTTTGGTCGAGATCCTCATCGATGTTGAATTTATTGCGCTGCTTTATTTCGGTTTTCGGGATTTTTTCCTCAATATATTTGCTTTTTGTCATTATTCTTCGCCTCCCTTCGAAGCAATGCCTTGCTGGAGGTTATAAATGCTGTGATAGTATCCCTTGTTTCTAAGTAGCTCTTCATGTGTACCAACCTCTGTAATGCGTCCGCCTTCGATTATATATATCCTGTCGGCATCCTTAACGGATGATATGCGCTGAGCAATGATAATCGTGGTGGCTTTACGCTTACGCCCACGAAGACGCCCCTGGATATAATGCTCTGTTTCCATGTCGACTGCGGAGGTGGTATCGTCAAGAATAAGGATTGGGGTGTCATAGGCAAGAGCTCTTGCAAGAGCTACTCTCTGACGCTGACCGCCGGAGAGCCCGACTCCACGCTCGCCGATGATTGTATCATAGCCTAAAGGCATACGGCGGATAAACTCATCTGCATCAGCGTCTATAGCGCAGGCAATAACATGCTCATCGCTGGACTCTGGTTTACCATAGGCAATATTTGAGTCGATAGAATCGGAGAAAAGGAATACGTCCTGCGTAGCCATGCCTATTATTCCCCTTAGGGATTGGAGATCATATTCCCTTACGTCATGTCCATCAACCAGGATACTTCCATCGGATACGTCCATAAATCTTGCCATAAGGGAGATAAATGTGGTCTTGCCCGAACCGGTTGGTCCCATAATGCCTATGGTTTCACCTGGTTCCGCATGAAAGTTTATGTCTGTAAGCACCTGATTGTTACCGTACTTGAATGATACGTTCTTGTACTCAACCTTACCTGTGGGATTCTTTGCGACGTAAGATTCCTCGGGAGTCTTTATTTCAGGCTTGGCATAGAAAATTGTCATGACCTTTTCAGTGGAAGCCAGGAAACGCTGGTAGTCATTGATAATAATACCGATGAGTCTCATGGGATCATTAAGACCCCATGTGAGGTTCAGGAAGATAGACAGGGCGCCAAGGGTCATATTACCTTTTATGACAAATATACCGCCCATCGCCAGCAGAACAATTGTCATGCCGTAGGCAACTGCCTCAAGGAAAGGATTAAAACGCCACCAGGTGACGGTTGTATTAATGGCAGCGTCTCTGTAAGCTGCGTTGCACTCTTCAAACCTATCGATTTCATATTTCTCACGGACAAATGCTTTGACAACTCTGTTGCCGGATATGTTCTCCTGAACAACAGTATTTAGGCGGGATACCTCTGCGCGGACTCTGTCATGAGCGGGACGCATGACCCGTCTTACGCGGACGGTAAGAATTGCGGTAAGTGGTGCGAGAATGATACCAAACAAGGTGAGCAGGGGATTAATGCAGAAAAATACAATAAGTGTTGCTAAAAATATGAGAATGTTGGAAATGGTCTGAGGGATAATCCAGGCTATGAAGTGACGTACCCAGTCAAGGTCACCTGTCAGCTTCATCATAAGGTCACCTGTACGGTTAGAAGAATAGAACCTTGTGTCCAGCTTCTGAAGCTTGTCATAAAGCGAAGTACGAAGTTTCTTGACAGTATTCTGTGAGCACTGTTCAATAAGCACTCCGGAGAAGTAAATCAGGCAGGCACGAATTGAGGTACAGAATATGACGGTGAGTATCAGAGGCATGAGCATATCCCGGTTTCCGCCCTCTATGACGTCGTCAATAATTCTCGCAAACAAAAGGGGGTTTATGAAATTAAGTCCGACGCCGGTAATTGAGAGAACAATACCCCAAATGAGCTTGTCTTTATACTCATCCAAAAGGCCTAGGATCCATTTTAAGCCTCCCATAAGACATATATTCCTCCTTCTTATGTTAATATGTTTCTGTGACGGCTGTGTAAAGCGTTAAATTTCTCTATGTGATAATATAACATCATTTTCATCAAAGGTCAATTTTTTAAGCCTTTTCAAAAACAGCATAATAATTACGAAATACTTGAATTATTGGGAGTTATGCGGGTTTAGACTACCGAAATTGTTCTGATTATAACAAAATTCAGAAAAAATCCCTTTTTATACAAAAATACGCACCCAAAAAGCCTTAAAGGTATTTACTTTTACCCTGTAAAGTGGTAATATTATACGTGAAAATAACGCTTAAACAAAAAAACGGCTGTGTACATATTTATTATGGTATACGGTACTACGCATAGAGGAGGAAACCGGCTTTTCGTTAAAGTCGGCGTACGATTATGGACAAGCTTCATAATAAGCATATGGATAGACTGTTTGAGGCTGTATTAACGCTTGAGACAATCGATGACTGCTACGCATTTTTTGACGATCTGTGTACGATCTCAGAGCTCAAGGCAATGTCACAGCGCTTTCAGGTGGCGGAAATGCTCAATAGGAAAAGCGTATATAGCGATATAGTGAAAACTACCGGTGCAAGTACCGCCACGATTTCAAGAGTTAACCGCTGTCTCCACTACGGAAGCGACGGCTACAAGCGGGTACTTGAGAGGCTTTGAGAATGAATGCGCGAAACTATTCTGCTCTTGCTTCCCATTACGACAGTTTTACTTTGGATGTGCCTTATGAAACATTTGCTGACTTCTACGAATCTCAATTTAAAAAGCATAGGCTGAAGCCCCGGCTTCTGTTGGATTTGGCATGCGGTACAGGAACACTGACATGGCTCATGGCAAGCCGCGGTTATGAGATGATAGGCGCCGACAGCTCCTGTGATATGCTTATTCAGTCCTATTCTAAGACCATAGAAGGTTGTGTACCACCTATTTTTCTCAATCAGTCTA
>JAAZBA010000252.1 GCA_012514045.1 Clostridiales bacterium
ACAATCGCCATGGTCAAGAAATACTTCGACGGTAAAATCCCCGCCGCTTCAGGTGAGGACATAGGCCCCGACTCGGAACTCAAGGCTCTTGCCGCTTCTACCGCCATTCGCACTTCCAAAGCCATGGAGAACCTCCACGTGGCGGACGCTCTCGACGAGATATGGACACTTCTGCGCCGCTCCAATAAGTATATTGATGAGACAACACCCTGGATTCTTGCGAAAAACAATGAAACGGAGCGCCTTGGCACCGTATTATACAATCTCATTGAATCCATCCGCATAGCCTCTGTGCTTCTTAAGCCTTATCTCCCGGAGACGGGCGAGAAGATACAGGCTCAGATAGGCACAGCAGCCACAGATTATGAGTCTTCACTCACATTTGGAGCCACTGTACCGGGAACAGCGGTTTCCGACGGAGCCCAGTTGTTTGCCAGAATAGACGAGAAAGCTTTCCAGGCAGAGCTTGAGGCGGAAAAAGCAAAAAAGGCAGCGGAGTTGAAAGCGAAAGAAGAGCTTGCGAATGTAGCTCTTATTTCCATAGATGAATTTTCTAAGATCGACCTGAGAGTCGCCAAGGTCAAAGCCTGCGAGCCCATACCAAAGGCAAAGAAGCTTCTGAAGCTCACTGTTGAGGTGGCGGGAGAGGAAAGAACCGTTGTTTCCGGAATCGCCCAATGGTACAAGCCTGAGGATCTCATCGGCAGAAACGTGATAATTGTTTCCAACCTGCAGCCCGTGGTGCTTCGCGGAGTGGAGTCAAGAGGTATGATACTGGCAGCCGACGCAGAAGAAGATGATGTAAAGGTAATTTTCGCGGACGATATCCCATCGGGGGCGAAGGTGAGATAATGCGCCTCTTCGATACCCACGCCCATTATGAGGACGAAAGGTTTTCGTCTGACAGATATGCGTTGATTGCGTCGCTCCCGGAGGCGGGAGTGGAATACGTGGCAAATGTGGGCTGCAACGTGGACGGTTCCCGGTTTGCCATCGGACTTGCGGAAAAATTCAACCATGTCTATGCCGTAATAGGTATCCATCCCCACGATGCCGATGAATTTTCCGAAGAAGCCATCGGGGAAATCGAAAAGCTTTCGAGGCATGAAAAAGTTGTGGCGATAGGGGAGATAGGTCTCGATTATCATTATAATTTCTCACCCCGTGACGTTCAGAAAAACGCTTTTCGGTGTCAGATGGAGCTGGCGGAGAAACTTAACCTCCCGGTGTGCATCCATAACAGAGAAGCGCACGAGGACTGCATGAATATCATAAGAGAGTACCCTAATGTAACAGGCGTGTTCCATTGCTATTCGGGAAGCCTTGAGACTGCAAGAGAGATAGTGAAGCTTGGGTACATGATATCCTTTACCGGAGTAATCACATTTAAAAACGCAAAGAAGTTCGGACCTATAATAGCCTCTCTTCCGGAGGATCGGATAATGATAGAGACCGATTGTCCCTACCTTGCCCCGGAGCCTTTCAGGGGAAAGCGAAACAGCTCCCTTTACGTATACCGCGTGGCGGAAGAGATCGGAAGAATAAGAAACATTGCTCCGGAGGAAGCGGCTAAGCTGACAACTGAAAACGCGTTGCGTTTTTACCGCATAAAAGGGTAAAAGGTATAAAAACCGCAAATACAGACTATTTTCACCTAAAATTCACATTAAATACAGGTAATTGGTTAAATATTGAAGCTATCGGCTCAGATTTAACAAAACAGAAACAAAAACAGCAAAAAATGTGATAAAATATATTGGTGCTTTTAGGTCACAGCCCTGTAGGGGGCAAAACATCGTCTTTTATGCAAATATAATGCGTTTAAGAATATACAATCAAACGGAGGAAAAGACAAGATGATAGAGGTCATAAACCTGTCAAAGTCTTTCGGAGACAAGCATGCCGTCCGCGACATCAACTTTACAATCAACAGCGGTGAAGTTGTCGGCTTTCTTGGACCGAACGGCGCAGGGAAAACCACAACAATGAACATTATTACTGGATACCTTTCGGCTACAGCGGGAACGGTAAAGGTACATGGTATCGATGTGCTTGAGGATCCGATCGCAGCCAAGCGCTACATAGGATACCTGCCCGAACACCCGCCGCTCTACATGGACATGACGGTAAACGAATATCTCAGTTTCGCTTACGATCTGAAGAGAGTCAAAGGCATATCCAAGAAGAAGCATATCAACGAGATTTGCGACAGTGTGTCCATCACCCATGTGCGCGACAGAATGGTGAAGAACCTCTCGAAAGGTTATAAGCAGCGTGTGGGTCTTGCCATGTCTCTTATCGGAAATCCCGATGTACTCATTCTCGACGAACCTACGGTAGGTCTTGACCCTATCCAGATCATAGAAATCAGAAACGTCATAAAGGAGCTGGGCCGCGACAGAACGGTTATCCTCTCCAGTCATATCCTCCCCGAGGTTCAGGCTATATGCGAGCGGGTGCTGGTTATAAACAACGGCGTGATTGTCGCCAATGACACCCCTGAAAATCTCAGCGCCTCCATATCAGGCGAGCATAAACTGTCTGTACGTATAGCCGGCCCTGCCGATGCGGTACAGAACACGCTCCGTGCCTGCGAAGGCATACGTACAGCCGATATGAGCCTTGAGCACGAGGATGGTTCCTGCGAATTCGTCGTTGAGGCAGACCCCAATGTTGACGTCAGAAAGCCCATGTTTTTCGCCCTTGCGAAGGCAGGCTATCCGATTCTCATGCTCAAACCGCTAGACATGAGCCTGGAGGACATCTTCCTGAAGCTCACCACGGAAGAAAATTAAGGAAGGGGAACATAATAAATGCTAGCTATATTTAAACGCGATTTCCGCAGCTATTTCACGTCTCCCATCGGTTACGTATTTATTGCGGTATTCCTTCTCGTATCAAATCTGTTCTTCTACATGATCAACGTTCTGAACATGTATTCGGATCTTTCAGCGCTTTTCTCTAACCTGCTGTTTGTCCTTATGTTCATTATTCCTCTGCTTACGATGCGTCTTTTAAGTGAAGAGATGAAGCAGAGGACAGACCAGATGCTTCTTACCGCTCCGGTTAAGATTGTCGACATCGTTGTTGGCAAGTTCTTGGCAGCCTTCTCGGTATTCCTTATTGGTATTGCTCTTACTTTCACATGGCCTCTCATTGTAACCATGTTCGGCACACCGGCAGTATACACCATTATAGGCAACTATGTGGCTCTCATATTCGCTATTGCCACATTTATATCCATAGGTCTGTTTATCTCATCTCTCACTGAGAGCCAGATAATCGCCGCAATCGTAAGCTTCTGCGTATTCCTGGGCATCTACTTCATGAGCGCCTTGGGCTCTGCGCTGGATTCCCCCATTATTTCAAAGGTACTCAATTGGTTCAGCATATTCAGCCGCTATTCTAACTTTACCCTTGGCATATTCTCGCTTGCAGATATAGTCTATTATATCAGCGTAACTGTAGTGTTCCTTTTCCTGACCACACGTGTCATCGAGAAGAAGCGCTGGGCATAAGGGAGGGACATATAAATGAAAAAAGATAAAAGTTCAAATCGCATCTCAAAGAAAAAGCTTCAGTACGGCTCTATTTCAATAGTGCTTGTTATTGTGTTCATTGCTTCCATCGTATTGATTAACGCCGGCGTCAGCTTCCTGACAGACAGATACAATCTTAAGGCTGATATCTCCGCCGCGGGTCTCTATGAGATAAGCGAGCAGACAGAAATCATGCTCAAGAACCTTAAGGAGCCGGTTACAGCCTATATTCTTCTTTCAGAGGACGAGGTATCCCAAAGCACCGGTTATGCCGAAGCTAATGAGCTTCTCAAGAGATATGCTTCCATGTCAAACGGAAAATTCACAGTTCAGTACGTGGACATCTATAAGAATCCCACCTTCACCCAGAATTTTGAAACCGACCAGACGCTCAGCCGCGGCTCCTTCATTATCGAGAGTCCCAAGAGATTCAAGGTGGCGTCTCTTACGGATCTCTATGAGATTTCCACAAACTACGACAAGACAACAGGAAAGTCCTCCCAGTATTACTCCGGCTTTGCCGCCGACCAGTCCTTCGCCTCCGCTCTCCACTATGTAACCACAGAGGATCTTCCCACGGTTGCCAAAATAGTGGGTCATAACGAGCGCTACGCAGAGACTTTCCTTGACATCTTTGAATCCAACAACTACTACGTCCAGGAAATCAACCTTATGATGGAGGATATCCCTGCGGACGTAGCCATGATAATAATCGGTGCCCCCACAACGGACTATACCATGGAGGAAATCGATAAGATAGACAACTACCTTGTTGAAAACCACGGCAGTGCCATCGTGTTCTCTGACATGATGAGCGAAGCCACTCCCAACCTGGACCTCTATTATGAGGAGTGGAGCGTTAAGTACAATAACGAGATGGCTCTTGACGCTACCCGTGCTGTATCCAGCCCCATTATGATAGCCCCGATGCTTGTTGACACTACCCTTACCGAGAATCTCCCCGTTTCCGCCAACGATATCATTCTCGCTCCCTATTCCCGCACAATGGATCAAGTGTTTGAGTCCAGAGGCGGACGTACCTCCAAGGCAATCCTGCGCACCTCAGACAACTCCTACGCCAAGCCTTATAGCACCGAGAAACAGATTACCACCTATGAGAAGGAAGCCGGCGATACAGACGGACCTCTCAATGTGGCTGTTCTCTGTACACTATCCGAGTTTGTAAACAATACTCGTATGGACACCAATGTCCTCTTCTTCGGCACATCTGCCATCGCCAGCGACTCCATGCTAGGCACTGCCTCCTTTACAAACCTCAAATTCCTTACCTCCGCCATCGATTACATGAATCCCATGGTTGATGCCGTATCCATAGAGGCTAAGGACTTCACAAGCACAGAACTTATAATTATGGAGGATCAGGCGAGAGTAATATTCTGGGTACTCATAGTCGCGCTTCCCCTTGTTATCCTTGCACTCGGCTTTGTGGTCTGGATTAAAAGGAGAAATAAGTAATGAAGAAATTCCGCCCGCTTATTATCGCGGCGATAGTGCTGTTGGTACTGCTCGCCGGATATCTCTTGATCACAACACTGCTGCCTGAAAAGGAAACGGATAATAAGGCAGACTCACCCACCGAGCCTGTGGAACAATATGTCCTTACCGACTACGAAATGGCGAACGTGGACGTTATGAAGTTTAAATTCGATGATGGCTACGAGTACACAATCAAATGTGTCGTAACAAAGAACGAAAAGGGCGTATCCTCGAGAAATTACTTCATTGAGGGCAAGACACAGTACGCTTTCAACCGTTCTACCCTCGGTATGGCGGCAATGACCCTGGCTGACATATCTTTTACAAGTTACGTCGAGGAAAATCCCAAAGACCTGGCTAAGTACGGTCTTGATACCCCCTATGTCATATTCGAGATAGTTGACAACGACGGCAACAACGACGTTATTTACATCGGTGATCCCGCTCCTGTAGGCACGGGCTACTACGGAATGAAAGAGGGAGGAGACAAAGTCTTTCTCTTCGGCTCATACTATTCCAAGTACATGGTAGCAAGGGACACATTCTACCGTGAGCTTGCCTTCACCCAGTACCCCGATTACACCTCCATTAAGAGCTTTCTTCTTAGCCAACCCGGCAAGGAGACCATTGAAATCGACACCAACTCAGAGGAGGATATTAAAGCCGGTGGGCTATACGCTACCCAGTACTGCTTTAAGCAGCCGGTTCAGCGAAACGGCAACGATTCTATGATTGCCGAGGAGATTTTCGCGAAAATTATTGCTATTTCCGCCACCGAGGTGGTCGAGGACAGCCTTGACAACCTGGCTCAGTACGGTCTCGATGGAGACAACGTGACAATCCTTGAAATAGGCGACACAGAGGACAACACAAAAAGGCTTACCCTCTCTCCCGTAGGTGAGGACGGCAGCCGTTACGGTGTGATCCGCGGCATAATGTCTGTATACAAGTTCTCTAACTCCTCTTTCTCTCCTATTCTTAATTTGGACTACAGACTCTATATCAACAAGCTCATATGGCTCCACAACATAACCGAGATAGGACGCGTGGAGATCACCCTCCCTGAGGGAGAACACATCCTTGAGATTTTTGATCCCACCGATGAAGAAGAAGAGGCCGGAAAAGAGTTTGAAGCTACCTTTGACGGCGGAGATATCATTGAAGAGAACGCCAGAAGGCTCTATACAAGGGTTCTCTCTCCCACGTTCTACGATATGATCGAGGGCGACTTTGAGGTCGGTGAAATCGAATACGAATTCAAGATTATCTACGATGAGACAGGCGAGGAGCATACCCTCCAGTTTGCCCCCATCAACCCCAGACAGTATGTAGCCTATCTGAATGGCGAGATGACCGACTACTACGTAAACGTTTCGAGTCTTACAGAGGTTTCCAAGGCTGTAAAAGCAATCCAGGAAGGCGAAGTGCTAACAACTACATAAAAGGATTTCGGGACCTCGCAAACGTCACAGTCTGCGAGGTCCTTTGTCAGAGGATATATAGAATGGACAGATTAATTGAAACAGGCAGGATAGTAAATACACACGCTGTGGCGGGAGAAGTAAAAATCGAGCCCTGGGCGGACACACCAGAGTTCTTAAAAGGCTTCAATCGCTTCTTTATAGGAGGAACAGAGTACACCGTTATCCGCTCAAGGGTACATAAGAGTCACGTGATAGCCAAGCTTGAGGGGATCGACACGGTGGAGGACGCCATGGCGCTGAAAGACAAGGTGGTAAAGATCGCCCGGGAAGACGCTACACTTCCCGAGGGCTCCCACTTCATATCCGATATCCTCGGCTTTGACGTATATGACCGTAGGCTTGAAAAAAATGTGGGGAAGCTCAAGAGCGTGGACTTACTCCCTGCGGGAGCTGTTTACACGATAAAGAAAGGCCAAAGTGAGTTTATGATCCCGGAAAACGGGGGATTTATAGAGGATATTGACGAGAAAAAGAAACTTATAACGGTTTGTACGATAGAGGGGATGGGTCATGACAGGGATGAAGATTAACATTATGACGCTGTTCCCTGAGCAGATCGATGCTGTTATGGGCGGAAGCATTATCGGAAAGGCTGCGAATAAGGGCCTTATTGAGATAACAGCCACAAATATCCGGGATTTCTCACCCATAAGGAACAAGAGAACCGATGACTATCCCTACGGAGGGGGCAAAGGCCTTGTAATGCTGGCGGAGCCCTTGTATCTGTGTCACTCCCACCTATGCGAAAAAGCCGGGAGAAGGCTGCATACAATCCTCATGAGCGCCCAGGGCAGAACATTCACACAGAAGAGAGCCAAAGAGCTTCTGAAGCTTGAACACATAATACTTGTGTGCGGTCACTACGAAGGAGTAGATGAGAGATTCATCGAGGAATGTGTGGACGAGGAGATATCTTTGGGAGATTTTGTAATGACAGGCGGAGAGATCCCTGCTATGGCTATAGCCGACACGATATGCCGTATGGTGCCGGGAGTGCTGTCCGAGGAGGTATGTTTTACCGATGAAAGCCACTGGGATGGAGTACTGGAATATCCTCAGTACACGAGACCGGAGGTCTGGCGCGGCAGAAAGGTGCCTTCGGTGCTCCTAAGCGGCCACCATGCCAACATAGCCAAATGGCAGCGTCGTCAGGCTCTCATAAGAACAATGCGCCGCCGCCCGGAGCTTCTTGCCAAGGCGGAGTTGAGCTACGAGGACAATGTGTTCATTTCGGAAACACTGTATAAACTGTCAAAGGACACAGACGAGGAATAGTTAAAAGCCGATGGAGACATTGCCTCGGTAAGAAGCAGAATGAAGAAGAGGAATAGGTTTAGCAAAACTATATTTAGTAAAATTATATATTGACAAAAGCCGCTAATTGGGCTACAATATAACATAATTGTTATAATATAAAGACATTGACGAAGAGAGTAGCGCGCAATGGGGAAAGCTTCAAGCGAGACCGAGAGGGTGTAAGCCGGTCAGACAAGTACCTGCGTGTGAAAATCACTTCCGAGTCGCGGGCCGAAAATTAAAGTAAGCCTTGTCGGAATCCCGCCGTTATTTGGGAGAGCATATGATTGTATGCTTAATGGGTGGTATGAAAGCGCGGCTATGGCCTCGTCCCGTTAATGCGGGCGGGGCTTTTGTTTTTTGTAATCAACTGTATATTTGGAGGTCATTATGTACGAAAAAGTGTCTACAAGTCTGAATTTCGTGGATCGTGAGAAAAGGATCGAGAAATTCTGGGAAGACAACGAAATATTCCTCAAGAGCGTGGAGATCCGTGAAGGCTGCGAGCCTTACTCATTCTACGACGGTCCCCCCACGGCTAACGGCATGCCCCATATAGGACATGTGCTTACCCGTGTTATCAAGGACATGATTCCCCGATACCGCACCATGAAGGGCTACAAGGTCATGCGAAAAGCCGGCTGGGATACCCACGGCTTGCCCGTAGAGCTTGAGGTTGAGAAGCTTCTGGGTCTTGACGGCAAGGAGCAGATAGAGCAGTACGGAGTGGAGCGCTTTATCGAGGAATGCAAGAAGAGCGTATGGAAATATAAGGGCATGTGGGAGGACTTCTCCTCTACGGTAGGCTTCTGGGCTGATATGGAAAACCCCTATGTAACATACGAAAACGACTATATCGAGTCAGTTTGGTGGTCTCTAAAGCAGATTTGGGACAAGGGACTGCTTTATAAAGGCTTTAAAATCGTGCCATACTGCCCCCGCTGCGGCACACCCCTTTCCAGCCACGAGGTTGCCCAGGGGTACAAGCTGGTCACGGAAAGAAGTGCTATCGCACGCTTCAAGGTAGTGGGTGAGGACGCATATATTCTCGCCTGGACAACGACGCCCTGGACGCTGCCCTCCAACGTGGCGCTGTGCGTAAACCCCGACGAAAAGTATATAAAGGTAAAAGCCGCCGACGGCTATGTATACTATATTGCCAGCGCTCTGGCAGACACTGTACTTGGCAAGCTCGCTACAGAGGACGCTCCCGCCTATGAGGTTCTTGAGGAATATGTGGGAACAGATCTGGAGTACAAGGAATATGAGTCTCTATATCCCTGTTCAGTCCCCGTATGCGATAAGCAGAACAAGAAAGGTCACTATGTGGTATGTGACTACTACGTCACTGTGTCTGACGGTACCGGCATTGTTCATATGGCTCCCGCTTTCGGCGCCGATGACGCCCTTGTAGCCAAGCGATACGACCTGCCTTTCGTACAGTTTGTTGACGAAAAGGGCGATATGACAGAGGAAACACCCTTCGCCGGCATGTTCGTAAAGGACGCGGACCCGAAAGTGCTCATGGATCTTGATGCCAGAAGGCTCCTCTTTGAGGCTCCCAAGTTCGAGCATGAGTATCCCCATTGCTGGAGATGCGACACCCCCCTTATTTATTATGCCAGAGATTCTTGGTTTATTGAGATGACAAAGGTGAAGGACGCCCTTGTCCGCAACAACGAGAAGATCAACTGGATTCCCGAATCCATCGGTACCGGTCGATTCGGCGACTGGCTGAGGAATATCCAGGATTGGAGTATCAGCCGTGACCGCTACTGGGGTACACCGCTGAATATCTGGGAATGCGCCTGCGGACACCGCCATAGTGTAGGTTCCATCGCCGAGCTCAAGGAGATGTCCTCCAATTGTCCGGAGGATATCGAGCTCCATAAGCCATTCATCGACGCGGTTACCATAAAGTGTCCGAATTGCGGCAGTGAGATGACAAGGGTCAAGGAGGTTATCGACTGCTGGTACGATTCCGGCGCTATGCCCTTTGCCCAGTATCACTATCCTTTTGAGAATCAGGACATATTCAAGGAGAATTTCCCCGCAAGCTTCATAAGCGAAGCTGTTGACCAGACGAGAGGCTGGTTCTACTCCCTCCATGCCATATCAACCCTTATCTTTGACGATATTTCATACAGAAACGTCATTGTTCTCGGCCTTGTACAGGACGAAAACGGGCAGAAGATGTCCAAGTCAAAGGGCAACGCCGTTGATCCATTTGAAGCTCTGGCAAAGCACGGCGCCGACGCCATCCGCTGGTACTTCTACTCCAACAGCGCCCCTTGGTTGCCCAACCGTTTCTCAGACAGTGCTGTAACTGAAGGCCAGCGCAAGTTCATGGGTACCTTCTGGAACACTTACGCTTTTTTTGTGCTATATGCCAACATTGATAAGTTTGACGCCACAAAGCACTCTCTTGAGTATGAAAAACTTTCCGTCATGGATAAGTGGCTTCTCAGCAGACTAAACTCTCTTATAAAGACTGTTGACGACCACCTTGAAAACTACCGTATCACGGAAACCGCCAGAGCAATGCAGGACTTCGTTGACGAGCTGTCAAACTGGTATGTCCGCCGCTCCAGAGAACGCTTCTGGACAAAGGGCATGGAGCAGGACAAGATAAACGCCTATATGACACTCTATACCGCGCTTGTAACGTTGGCGAAGCTTACGGCTCCCATGGTTCCCTTCATGACAGAGGATATTTACAGAAATCTGGTGTGCTCAATAGACAAGGATGCTCCCGAAAGCATTCACCTGTGCGACTATCCGGTATACGATGAGAGCATGATAGATATTGAGCTTGAAAAGGCAATGGAAGAGGTTCTGGAGATCGTTGTTCTTGGTCGCGCCGCGAGAAACGCTGCCAATATAAAGAACCGTCAGCCCATCGGTCTCATGTACGTAAAGGCTGAGGAAGCGCTTCCTGAATTCTACCGGGATATCATTACAGACGAGCTGAATATAAAGAGCGCTGTGTTTACCGACAGCGTACGCGATTTCACCTCCTACACTTTCAAGCCTCAGCTGAAGACATTGGGTCCGAAGTTCGGCAAGAAGCTGGGAGCAATCAGAAACGCTCTTGCCGATATCGACGGAAACGAAGCCATGGACGAGCTTAACGATACAGGCGTTCTGAAGCTCAACATTGATGGCGAGGAAGTGGCTCTCGAGCGTGATGACCTGCTCATTGAGTCTGCTCAGAAGCCTGGCTTCATGAGCGAAGCTGATAACGATATCACCGTGGTTCTGGACACTAACCTTACCCCAGAGCTTATCGAGGAGGGCTTTGTTCGTGAGCTGACAAGCAAGATCCAGACAATGAGAAAGGAAAGCGGCTTTGAAGTTCTCGATCGTATAGTTATTCACCAGTCCGGCAACGACAGTGTGAAAGGAATCCTCGAGAGAAACGCCGAAGAGCTGAAGGGCGATGTTTTGGCAGATGACATTATCTTTGATTCTCCCTATGAGGGACTCAAGGAATGGAAAATCAACGGCGAAACGGTATCCCTTGGCGTTGAGAAGGTAAATAAGTAAAAATAGCGAAAGAGGTGAGGAATTAGCCGCGTGTTTACGGCGATTCTCTCGCCTTTTTTAGTTACGGAGAGCGATATGATAGGACTGGGAACAATAATAAACACAGCCGCCATAGTTGCCGGCGGTGTGCTGGGCATCCTCTTCAAGAGGTTAATAAACGAGCGCATGGGAGACTCCCTAATTAAAGCGAACGGCATAACCGTCATGTTCATCGGCATCGCCGGAGCCGTTGAAGGGATGATGAAAGTGGAAAATGGCACCCTCAAAAGCAGCGGCAGCATGATGATAATTATAAGCGTCATTTTGGGCACCCTTTTGGGAGAGATAATTGACATAGAGAAAAGGATAGAGCGGTTCGGCTCCTGGCTGAAGGTAAAGAGCAAAAGCGAGAGCGATGCAGGTTTCATGGATGCTTTCCTGATCTCCTCTTTTACTGTGTGTATCGGTGCCATGGCTGTGATAGGCTCCATAAACGACGGAATATCCGGAGACTATTCTCTTCTTGCCGCCAAGGCTGTGCTTGACTTTATAATTATAATGGTAATGGCGGCGTCAATGGGCAAGGGCTGTATCTTCTCCGCTATTCCCGTGGCAATCTTTCAAGGTGTGATAACTCTGCTTGCAAGGTTCATTAAGCCCGTGATGACGCCTGAGGCAACGCTGAACCTGTCGCTGACCGGATCAATCCTCATATTCTGTGTGGGG
>JAAZBA010000346.1 GCA_012514045.1 Clostridiales bacterium
AAACTTTGACCAATATCTTTACAGACTACGCCATCTTGTTGAAAATGCTTTACTAATGCTCAAACGTTGGCATGGAATTGCCACTCCCTATGCTAAAAACACCTCATCTTTTTTAGCCGCAGTCCATATCCGGTGTATCGCTATATGGGCGAGTATTTTAGCTTAATTTCGTGTAGATACTATCTAACAAGGACATGTGCTACTCCACAGGATATCTTATGTATTAGATCATCCCTCCTACCGTACGATGGTTCTCAAAAGCTCCCTTCACAGCCCTTTATAGTCTTATTTATTAGTTAAATACCGATTAGAAGATTTGTTTGGAACAAAATTTCTATAGTATAAAATCCTGTGGTATTAGCATCAAATAATAATGCAGGAGATATCATTATAATATGTGTTGGTATCAATG
This sequence comes from Clostridiales bacterium, assembly GCA_012514045.1. Classification (GTDB taxonomy): domain Bacteria; phylum Bacillota; class Clostridia; order Oscillospirales; family QAMX01; genus JAAZBA01. Next base: position 413 of record JAAZBA010000346.1, read on the forward strand.
TCGATAAAGACAAGCACACCTGCTTCATTCTCAATTCGGAAAGTAAAATTCTGGCAGATGTATTCACCACATCAAACAATCAGAATGCTTTGACTTACTTCTGTAAACTATTCGTAACTGCACCAACCTTGGCAGGCAAAATAAAATAATACCTGAGGCTCCTGGGTATAAAAGCTATACACGCCCTAGTTCCTTCCTTTCATATTGCAGCTGTCATACACTTCTCTGCAAGTTTCCCGACAAAACCAGATTGAAGTAGATCATCCGATGCACTTAAAAGCCGTGCTATTTAATACAATAAGATATTATAATAATGAGAAAGCCGTTTATATCTGGAATTCTGCCAAAAACTCAATTGACTTTAAAAAACCTGCAAAATAGCCTTAACTAAAGCACACTCATTCAACTTATCCTAAATTTGAATGCGAAGATTAAGGAAATCAAGAAAGCTATTATGGACAAAGTACACCCACCTATTATAACCATCAACAATATCGGCACCCGCTATTGAGTAGAAGTGAAGACCAGGCGGTTATATTCGCTAAGCCAATCATCATGCACCTCTTTTACTATCTATTAAGGTCATTCCCTACAATAGACTTATCAAACCGTTTACCGTAACATGGCTCAATTACAAATACTAAACTACCATACGATATTTTCAAAAGAACCTTATGTACAACGAAGCGACGCTTTCATTTCCTAACAAAGAAAAATATGGAATCGAATGGAGGACGTACACTATCCATATTTAGGAGAGTGTACGTCCTTTGTTTGGTATCTACTAACAACGATTATTAATTTTCATGCCCATATAAATCGATTCTTGCGGCTAGATTTTTAGATGGTTTAGCTAAATACCTTGTACAATTTCCAGCAATTGCTTACGCGCATCCATAAAGTGCTTCTCATCTATAACAAAGTCTTTATAACCGACAGCAACGCTGCGGGAAAGTGCAAGTGCTTTTTCAGGATCTACCTTCTCTGCCAATTTAAACAGCTCGAAATCCTGTGCACCATCACGAATGTTGATATAACGGTTAGAGATACGGTACGAATTGTCCTCGGGAGAGGGATAAACCATCAAAGCATCACCTTTGAAGTGGGAGTCTGGATTGATACTGAATGGATAAAACTGATTGGTCTTCTGCCACCAATTGTAACCGTAATGGAGATAGCCTTTCAGCCGACGGGAATACGTTGCCCAGGCGATGAGGCGACTGTGAATAACAGGCTTATCAATGAAACGGTTAAGATACCAAGTTTCGGATGGGCCGCAGCAACAATATGCCCAAACTTCTTTATTGGGCTTATCAAGTAGATTCTCGAAAAACTCCAGTTCCTCTTCAACAAGACTGAACAGCGGGATATAAAGATCTACCTCATCACCTAGTGCTTCCGATAGACCTACTCTATGAGTTGGATTACCACAGCGCAGACCAGGCATATATTTACGTACTAGCCGCCTTGCCCAGAGCCAGGTTTCAGTATTGTAAGGCTCGTCTTGTATATGCATGATCCAGTTATTGGGATCGCTGCGGCTTACGATATGCTCATACAAAGCGGTAAAGAATTCCCTCGCCCAAAGCTCTGCATCCGACCTCGAAATATCAATAGGAAGAATACTACCATCGTAGTCAAGCGTTTTGATTAACGAACTGTCTAAAGGTAGAAGAGGATCGTCAATGGCAAACTGTTTGACTGTGCCTGATTCGAGCAGCAGATCAGCCATCTTATCAAATATACTAAAATCGAAATGCCATTTTCCTTCCGAGATACGACAGCTGCCTGCGTATTTCAGAAGTTCCAATGGATAGATACGGTATACATTACTGCGGCATTCACGAAGACTTCTTGCAAACTCCTCCATAAACTGCCACCACTTGTCATCGAATACCGTGCAGTCGTAGCCTGCATCATCTAGCATGAGCTGATCCTCCGGTGTATGGAAATGCTCGATCAAATATTCGCCTTTGCTCGTAGCAGGGATCGCAACATCATAGATTTTAAGTGTAATATCGATAGCATTTTCATCCTCGTCTTCGCAGTCGAATTCTACATGGAACACATACTCTCCTGCTTCCTGCGTTTCTAAAATCGGGAATGTAAGCCACATGGACTGTGTGGTACTGGGCAATACAACTGCCTCCGCTTTGTTAGAAATAGGGTCGGGATAGGTAATGCCATCGTTGAAAGAGATGTACTGCTGCGCCTGTACCCTGATCGAGGCAGTATCGAATGCAGGACCAGCAGTCTGAGTAATGCGCGCACCGCTAATATGCTGTGGTATGTGTTTTTCAGGGATGTTCGAATGGATATTATTGCGCAGCAGTGCTTGCATGGACACAAATTCGCCCTTCGCGGCATGCAGTGTGAAACAATTGGAATCACCAAGTAACGGAAGGGCGTTTTTGAAACAACCACGTATTGAAGGGGCAGTCCAGACTTGCATTATTTTTACCTCCTATTATAACTCACTTAAATCTAATGGGATTTTAGAATTCGGCGCTCACGTTGATCCTAGGACTGACGTGAGCGCCGATAATGGATCAATTAATTGCCAAGGGACAGGAAGCGCTGATACTGTGCGTTGTACATGGTCATGATCTCTTCATAACCAAAAGCTTTCACGGTTTCAACGTAGGTATCCCATTCAGTATCAATATCGCTAGCACCAGTTATAAACTTTGCAAGCGACTCCTGATAGTATTTACTAAGGTCCGTCATATACTCGTTCAGAACAGCAGCTTCCTCCTCGGTGGGCTTCAGTCTGGGATAGTAGTAAAGATAATCCTCTGCCATTATGTTTGCGTAGGTACGTCCGTCAAGACCATCGATCATGCGCTTACTTTCTGGGATGGAAGTGGGTACCTCCAGAAATCTTTGGAAAGTCTTTTCGTTTAGATACTTGCTGAACAGGAAACGGGGTAACTGCTGGAAGTGGTTCTCTCTTGTATATGCGGTTACGTTTTCATAGCCTTCAGGAGTGACGGAAATTAGATAACCGTTTTCGTTGAATTCCTGGGTGATGCCAATGGGGCCTTGATCAATCTCGGCGCTTATGAGAGGCAAGTACATATAGTCAACTAGTCTTGCAACAATCTCGGGACTCGTACATTTGGTGGTAAGGGTCATCTGATTCATGACAAGATAGCCGTGAGGATGGTTGGTAGGCCACATTCTCTTTCCATCAGCGCCGGCAAACGCTTCCATGGGGAAGTACTCAAGGCAGTTGTTGCCGAAGTAGTATTTTTCCTGGAACATATTTGCTGCACCGTAGATCGAGTCAGGAGACTGTGCCTTTGCCATAGCAGTTGGATCGTCCTGGGTGAACTGTTCCTTGTCCAGAAGATTTTCGTCATAAAGCATTTTTAACCACTTCGTTGCTTCCTTGACTTCGTCGCTGAACAGCGGCCACTTGACTTCGCCGTCCTGGATATACCTAGTCCCTGTTAAAACACCGGTAAAACCGGTGATCTCATACAAGTTGGCGATGCCTGCCCAAGCTTGAGAGACATAACCGATCTCATCGTTCTTGCCGTTGCTATTGGGATCATTGGTTACAAATGTCTTGAGGACCTCCACAAATTCATCGGGAGTCGTTGGCATCTGGAGACCGAGCTTATCAAGCCATTCAACGTTGATTGCGAGGTGGAATTCACTTACCGTATCATAGTCCATAATGGTCGGGAAATTATAGATTGCACCATTCGGAAAGGTAATCTCATTAGTAAGTTGGTTGAATACTTCATCACCGGTCATAGAGCGGATCGTGGTCATTTTGTTATTCCACAGATCACTGATATCTGCAATGTAGCCTTCATTTCCGTACTTGAGCAGCTCAGCATCTCCGAATCCAACACTGGGGCCTAGGATATCAGGCAAATCATCGGCTGCAACTGCAGCGCTCAGACGTTCTTGTCTAGCATCACTGGCAATAAGGATCCAGTCGAAATTGATACCGGTCTCGGAAACAATTTTCTGCATTACCGGGAACTTGGTTGCATCTGAGGCACTGGTTGAAGCCATAACCGAATATGATATGTTCTGCTCGGGATCAACAATGGGATAACCAGCTGCGTAGTACTCGGTACCATCGGCTGCCGACAACTTTTCACGCCCAGGTTCAGCGGCTGTTGTTGTCTTCTGCTCTGTTGTTTTCTGCTCTGTTGTTTTCTGCTCTGTTGTTTTCTGCTCTGTTGTTTTCTGTTCTGTCGTTGTCTGCTCTGGGGAAGGCGCAGTTTGTTTGCATCCACTAAACATGGACACGATGAGTGCGAAGATAAGTACGAAGATCAGTACACGGTTCGCATTTTTCATGTTTTATTCTCCTTTATGATTTATTTAACAGAAAACATATTCTGTTATTAACCTTTTACTGAGCCGATCATAATGCCCTTGACAAAATACCGCTGAAGGAATGGATAAAGAATCATCATGGGGAGCATCGACACTATTATCATGGAATACTTCATCAATTCTTTCATCTGATTGAGTTGTGCCGCAACTATGGGGTCTTCAAGCCTGTCGCTAGTCGAAATAGAGTTGAGAATGAGCACATCTCTCAAAACGAGCTGGAGCGGATACAGCTTTTTGTCATTGATGAACATCATCGCATTGAAGTACGAGTTCCACTGACTTACAGTACAGAAAAGAGAAATAACGGCTATTATGACGGTGGATAGCGGTATGACAACATAGACCAGATAACGAAAATGTGAACATCCATCGATCTCTGCTGCTTCGTACATTTCGTAGGGTATTCCGCTGACAAAAGTACGTGTCATGATGAGGTTGTAGGCGTTAAACACCATAGGGAAAATCATGACGCCAACCGAATTGATAAGTCCGATGTATTTATAAGTGAAATAGGTCGGAATGAGACCGCCACCGAAGAACATGGAAAAGACGATACACAACATCACGATTCTTCGTCCTACGAATTTGACACTCAGTGCATAAGCACTGACTATCGTAACAAGTACGCTCAAAAAAGTCCCCGCTAGCGCGTAAAAAATGGAATTGCGGTAGCCAATCAACAGCATATCATAGGAAAAAATTTTTTCATAGGCGAGAAAACTAAATCCTACTGGCCAAAGAAGCACTTCTCCGTTGAGGATTGCATTTAAGTCGGATACTGACGCGATCACCGTGAAATACAGCGGATATATGGTGACAAGTAATACAATTACAAGCAAGACTCTACAAACAGCATAGAATATTTTGTCGGAAACAGCTATTGGTATATGTTTTTTACTCATTTTCATTCCTCCTTCTCTTTTATTGTTTCTACACTAGATATGTGATACAACAGCATTACCAAAGTGAAAGTAAAAATGTTATGGTAGAATAGCAACACAGCAACGATATACAGAAAAAACATGGGCACTTACAGAGCCGCATTTATCTGGTCAGTGGGGACAGTGGGAAGATATAGCTAAAAACAACCAGGCGCTTTATCACCTATGTATTTTAACATTGAGAACAGGAGCTACATTGTATGACAGCCGCTATCTCACAGGAAATGCGTAACTGTTCGTCAACGGTTTCGCATATGGCGAGATAAGGGAATATGGTAAAAGCTGCTTCAGATACTGGTGAACGAACTAGGATTATAATTGGTTTAAGATTGACATAATTATTGATAGATTCATCTTCATGCCACTAGAGTAAAAGGTAGAAAATAAGGATATCAGCCGCACAAATAGGAACTCAACGCCAAGATTTAACTTGCCATCGATGTAAATATTATGCTGGTCAGAATACTTATTACGAAATGTAACAGAACGTATTGCAAAGAGGCTGTTAATTTGATAAAGGGAATTACCACTGACACCTTATTGGCTAACCGAATCTATGACATACAAGGGATTGTTAACCTCGCTTTTTGCTTGCCGGTATGGAGGTTGTTGTTCCTTCAAAAAGAAACCAGAAAGAGCAGCGAGAGTACGACTGTTATCTTTACAAATTACATCACCTTGTTGAAAATGTATTTCTGCATTTAAACGCTAGTGCGGCATTACTATGGGATACATAATAATTCAGCTTAGCCCCTTAAAACTGTCCATATCCATTGCATTGTTATCTGGTATATGTATTAATTCAATTTCGCGCAACCACTATCTAGAATAGTGATGTTTCTCCGAGTTTTCCGGAAATATAGTTTGCGATAACAAGCATCGTGAAATTAACTACTGAATTAAACAGACCAGCTGCACTGGCGTAACTGTATTTTGCCGAAAGCAAACCCTGTTTGTATACGTATGTAGAAATCACCTCTGATACGTCACCGTTTAAGTCGTTTTGCATTAGATATACCTTTTCGTAACCGACGGAAAGGATGCTGCCTATGGACAAGATTGTCATTATAACGACAGTCGGAAGAATCCCAGGAATATCGATATGCCAAATACGTTTTAGTACATTAGCACCGTCAATAACAGCGGCTTCATGCAGCTCGGGGCTTACTGCGGTCAGCGCAGCTATATAAATGATGGCGCTGAATCCCAGATTTTGCCATACACCCGACCAGACATAGAGGTGTCTGAACAGTTCCGGTTTCGCCATATAATTCTGCGCTGTTCCGCCAAGTGCGTTGACAATGATGGATACGATGCCATTGTACGGTGATAAGAACATTTTGAGCATACCGACAATAACGACCGTCGATATGAAGTGCGGTGCATATGAAATGGTCTGGACTACTCGCTTGAAGCCTGCGTTGCGCTCGTGGTTAATGATAAGAGCAAGGATGATGGGTAAGGGTATTCCTACTGCCAGGTTGTAAATACTGATCAAAAACGTATTTTTAATGACAAGCTTAAAGTACGGGCTGTAGAAGAATTTTTTAAAATTATCCAAACCTACCCAGTCACTACCCCAGATGCCCTTTGATGGGCTGAAATTGCGGAAAGCAATCTGCACTCCGTAGAGAGGCATCAGATAAAAGACGATGTAGAATGCGGTAAGGGGGATCAGCATCACGTAAACCTGCCAGTTTTTCTTTATCTCTTTTTTGGCTCTTATGTACAAACTCCTCTTTGTCGCGATGTCCAAGCTTCCTTCTGTTTCCCGGATCATCAGCTCAACTCCTATCGTACAAGTAATATTAGTTTTTATATGAACACATATATCGCTTACATTAATACTTACACTGCTATTCAGCAACATCTGTCCATTTGAACTCATTATTTACAACACCGTTGTTCTTACGCCAACGCCGATTTCACTATAATGCTGTAGTTATGTCTTTTGCTTAATGATATACCTTATCTGAATATAAAAACAATATAAATTCAAAAATAATAGTATAACATTATAGCTCATGTTATACATTCGTCCGCTGATTTTGTTGACAATATTTTTCTGCTATGTTACTATATATATGTAATGCACATAATCTGACTTTGAAACTTAAATTTTATGAAAATATCTTTTCCTCTTTTTTAATAGATAAGTTAGGGGGAAATCCTTGCCGCTATTTAATCTAAGCAAATCTCTTAATTTAAGCAAACCACCAGTGCAG
>JAAZBA010000027.1 GCA_012514045.1 Clostridiales bacterium
AGATTTAAAGATTATATAGCCATGCCAAAACCAAATATGTATCAGTCTCTGCATACTACCGTTATAGGTCCGGATGGAGAGCCTCTTGAAATACAGATTAGAACATTGGATATGCACAGGACAGCTGAGTTTGGTATTGCTGCCCACTGGAAATACAAGGAAGGCATAACCCAGAAGGGTGATGAAGCGAAGTTCGCCTGGGTCAGTCAGCTGCTTGAGTCACAGCAGGACAGCGAGGCGGAGGATTTCATTCAGAATCTGAGAACCGATATGTTTTCAGATGAGGTATATGTATTCACCCCCAAGGGAGACGTTATAAGTCTCCCTGCTGGAGCGACCCCCATAGATTTCGCCTATGCTATCCACTCCGCAGTGGGCAACAGAATGATAGGCGCAAAAGCCTCAGGGAGGATTGTGCAGCTTGACTATCAGCTGCAAACCGGAGAGATAGTGGAGGTAATGACCTCCAACAGCGCAAAAGGTCCATCCAGAGATTGGCTTAAGATTGCCCGCACCAGCGAAGCAAGGAGCAAGATAAAGCAGTGGTTCAAAAAGGAAAAGCGGGAGGAAAATATCCTCAGGGGACGTGAGGAGCTGGAGAGCGAGCTTAGACACAATAACCTTCTCTCCGTGTTCCAGGACGAGGAGCTGCAGCTGTTAATCGCCAATAAGATGAGCTTCCATTCCGTTGATGACCTGTACGCCGGCATAGGCTATGGAGGCGTTAGCGTACGTAAAATCATCAACAGAGTGCGGGAGGAAGAATCAAAGCAAGAAAAGGCAACTAAAATCAGCATGATTAAAGCCTCTAAGCCTTCAAAGACCACGAGCGGTGTTATTGTTGAGGGTGTGGATAACTGCCTTGTGAAATTTGCCCGCTGCTGTACTCCGATTCCCGGGGACAAGATTATAGGCTTTGTCACAAAAGGTTACGGTGTGTCGGTGCATAGGGCTGACTGTCCTAACATTCTATCTATGATGGGCAATGCGGACACGGAAAACCGCCTCCAAACCGTAAGATGGGACCTGCCGGATGATCCTGAGAAAGCTCAGGTGGTAACGGTTGGAAAGACGGTAACCAAGTACCAGTCAGCGCTTACCATATCCGGTAAGAACAGGATGGGTCTTCTGGCGGATGTGGCAAACGTGCTGTTTGATATGAGAATAGAAGTTTCAAACCTTACAGCCAGGGAAATGGGAAACGGTGAAGCCATAATAAATGCCGTGATAAACCTGACAAACGCAGAACAGTTGGGACAGGTTATGGGAAAGCTTCATAAGGTAAGCGGTGTGAGAGCCGTAAAGAGAAATATTCAGTAAGGGGAACATTATGAAAGCGATTATTCAGAGAGTCAACTATGCCAGAGTAAAAGTTGAAGGCGAGATCAAAGGTGAGATAGGCAAAGGCTTTCTGATTCTACTTGGAGTGGAAAAAGGCGATGACAGGGCCGATGCGGAGTACATGGCAGAAAAGTGTACGGGACTTCGCATATTTGAGGACGAAAACGGAAAAATGAACCTTCCCTTGTCTGAAGTGGGAGGGAAAATTCTTGCTATATCCAATTTTACCCTCTGTGGTGACTGCAGAAAAGGAAAACGCCCCAGCTTTATAAACGCTGAGCTCCCAAATGAGGCAAACGAGCTTTACGAATACTTCGTCCGTCAGTGCCGCGCAAGGGGGATAGAGACCGAAACGGGAGTGTTCAGAGCTCATATGCACGTAGAGCTTGAAAACAACGGTCCCGTTACACTTATTGTAGACTCAAGAGAGGCTAACCTCAGCGGGATGCCCATAAGAAAAGGAATGAAATGATGAAAGTTAGTAGAATACCGGTAGGCCCTTTAGGTACAAACTGCTATGTGGCGCACGATGGTGTCACAGGCTTTATTGTAGATCCGGGCGACGATGCCTCAAGGATAATCGAGGCGGTAAAGGGACTTAATATTGAGTATATAATTCTTACTCATGGCCATTTCGACCACATTATGGCGTTAAGTGAAGTTAAGAGTGAAACAGGAGCCAAGGTGGCGATACACCGTGCGGAAAAGGGCTCAATTGAAAGCGCCGGCGAGAGTTTGCTCGGTAGTTTTATGAGCAATGTATCCGATTTCAAGCCCGTGACGGCAGATATACTGCTGGAAGGTGGGGAGGAGTTTTCCTGCGCCGGTGAGACACTGAGAATAATCCACACTCCGGGCCACTCAAGAGGCTCAATCTGTATCGACACAGGAAGCGTGTTGTTTTCTGGGGATACGCTGTTTGAGGACGATTGCGGAAGATGGGATCTTCCCGGCGGTGACTATGATACGCTCCTCGAATCGCTCCGTGTTCTCGCAAACCTTCCGGGAGACAGAAGAGTCTGCCCAGGTCATGATGTGACTACAACACTCTCCCGGGAGAGACAGCATAACCGTGCCATACGTGAGGCAATGAGAAAATGAAAACCCAGCTTGTAGGAAGCCCTCACTTGTATTCCCTTGAGCAGTCTGCCATAACCTTTTTTCCAGACACGGAGGGAGAGGCGGTTTGCACTGTCACCCATGATGAGCGGGGGGTTACAGCAAGAACAATAATCACCTTACCGGAAGGTAAAAGCGCATGTCGGGAATGTACCGAAGCAGTGGATACCCAAAGGAATGAGCAGAAGGCTATAAAGCTGTCTTTCTACGATGCCGCCTGTGAACTTCGAAACATGAAGGAACCTTGGGGCGCTCTTACGGGAGTGCGGCCGGCGAAGCTCGCGAGATCTCTTTTGGAGAGCGGATTAACTAAAAACCAGACGCGAGATACGCTTAAAAAGGAATACAGGCTGTCGGCAGAAAAAGCGGAGCTCTGCGTAACGGCGGGATTGAAAGCCTACAATATAAAAAGAAAACTGAGAGAGCGGGACGCTTGCATATACATCGGTATTCCCTTCTGCCCCTCAAGGTGTGTATATTGTTCCTTTATAAGCGTGGCAGCGGGGAAAAACGATGAGGGAAAAATTGAAGAATATGTTCAGGCGCTATGCCGGGAGATAAGAGAGAGCGCCGAGGGCTCTCTCTTTTCAGGTCGCACAATAAAAGCCGTATACATCGGAGGCGGCACGCCGGCTATGCTGTCCCCGGCTCAGCTTATCAGAGTGGTTGCAGCTCTTAAATCCGCCTATAATATCCCTGAGGGGATTGAGTTTACAATTGAAGCAGGGAGACCTGATGCTATAACAAAAGAGAAGCTTCATGCCATAAAGCTTGTGGAAGCGGACAGGTTAAGCGTAAACCCACAGACTACGGATGATGAGGTGCTTATAAAAATCGGACGGCATCACACATCAAAAGAAATTGTTGATACATATCACGAGGCAAAAAAGGTGGGCTTCGGCTCAATAAACATGGATATAATAGCAGGACTGCCACTAAAGAACGAGGATGACGACGGACTTGAAAGCTTCTGCCGTACCATTGACGATGTTGTTTCTCTTGCGCCTGAGAACATAACGGTGCACACTTTTGCGCTAAAGCGGGGAAGCTTCCTCAATGAGTATCATCTATCGATTCCCGATAGCGAAACAGTTTACAAGATGCTTGAGTACGCTGAGGAGAATCTTAAGGCGCAGGGATATGAGCCATATTACCTCTATCGTCAGAAATATATGACAGGCAATATGGAGAACATAGGCTGGACAAAGAGAGGATATGAAAGCTTATATAACATATGCATGATGGAGGAACTGTGTGATATAATTTCCTTCGGCGCCGGAGGCGTATCCAAGCTCACCGACGGGCGTAAGATTAAAAGAATAACGAATCACAAGTATCCTAAAGAGTACATATACAACATTGACGAGATGATAAAGCGTAAAAGAGGAGAATAAGGAGGATACACATGGAAAAGATAAAAATTGCCGTTATCGGCGCAGGTACCTGGGGACAGACCCACGTATCGATTTATAACGAACACCCTCTGGCAGAGGTTACCGCAATATGCGACAAGAACAAGGCAGCGGCAGAAGCTGCCGCTGCGAAGCTTGGCGTTGAGAGAGTCTATACAGACTACAACGAGATGCTTAAATACGCCCCCTGTGATGCTGTGGCGATAGTGACGCCCGATTTCCTTCACGCAGACATATCAATCGCCTGCGCAAAAGCGGGTAAGCATATGCTCATAGAAAAGCCCCTGGCTACAACGGAGCGTGATGTGTTCGCCATGTGCGAAGCTATTGAAAAGAGCGGGGTGCGGGCTATGGTGGATCTTCACAACCGCTGGAATCCTCCCTTTAACACTGCGAAGCAGATTATTTCCACAGGCAAGTATGGTAAACCATGTTCCGCCTACTTCAGACTAAATGACCGCCGTTGGGTCGCTACAGATATGCTCTCCTGGACCGCGCGTTCCTCCATCCTATGGTTCCTGGGAAGCCACTCAATGGATACGTTGCGCTGGCTCTCAAATGATGAGCCTGCGGAAATATTTGCCATGAAGCATGAAGGCGTTTTGCGCGATGTGGGTATCGACACCGTTGACTGTTATCAGACAGCCATCCGCTTTCGCAGCGGTATGATAGCCCAGATGGAAAACAGCTGGATAGTACCGAACGGAAACGGAAATATAAACGACATGAAATTTAATATGATTCTTGAGCGGGGCAAGGTGGATGTTGATACCTCAAGCCATAATATGCTGGAATTCTCCGACGACGAGAAGACTATTGTGCCTGATGTACTTGTGCAAAACTTTGTATTCGGTCAGTGCAAAGGTTTCGCCTATGAATCAATCCGTAGCTTCGTGGACTGCCTTGCCACAGGTGATGAATTCCACGTGTCTCTAAAGGACGCCGCCAATACCTCCCTTGCTATACTTAAAATATTTGAGTCGGTAGAAAAGGGAAAGAGCGTCGCCGTGGACAATCTCATATAGTGTATGCTTGACAAAACAATACCTTATAGCAATATTCTCATGGTGTGCCCTTATGAGAAAGTAAAGGACATGGAACCATATACGCTCCCCGAGGGTTTCCAATATGTGATGGCAGATATTACGGATACAGACAATTGGTCGGAGATAGAGTTTTCCGTAGACGAATTTGATACCCTTTCGGACGCGAAAGAATATTTCAAGAAATATTATCTTGCCGACGAGGACAGGCTGCGTCAGAGATGCTGCTTCATAATGACAGATGAGGGAGAGTATGTGGCTACCGCTTCGGCGATCATGCTCCCCGATATGACCGGCACTTACGCTACCCTCGACTGGGTTGCGGTAAAGCCCGAATATCAGGGCAGGGGACTTGGAAAAGCAATTGTGTCGAAGGCTCTCAGCCTTTATAAAAATCTTGCGCCGGGGAAGGATGTTCTTCTTCATACTCAGACCTGGAGCCACAGAGCCGTTAAAATATATCGCAGCTTTGGATTTTGCATGACACGCACCTTCAAGTCTGAGCAGCACAAAAACGATTATGAAAAATCTCTGGAGCTTTTGAGGCTGCGGCTCCCCGGGGAGATTGTAGATGCCCTTGAGGCGGAGTCTGTAGAATAGGAGTAGTATTATGTTTCGTAAGATGAGACGCTTTGCTCAAAGTCTGAGCGAGGAGGAGAACATAGAAATCTTGAGCCGTAACACTTCCGGCGTGTTGGCGCTGTCAGGAGACGAAGGTTATCCCTATGCCTTACCTATGGCTTACTGCTATGATAACGGTAGAATAATATTCCACAGCGCTTCAAAAGGTCACAAAATCGATGCTGTAGGAAACTGTGATAAAGCCTCATTCTGCGTAATCGACAGAGACGATGTGTTTCCCGAGGAGTATACCACGAAGTACAGAAGCGTAATTGTCTTCGGAAAGATAAGA